>JAVVFK010000087.1:0-8623 GCA_032251015.1 Elusimicrobiales bacterium | reverse complement strand
CTCCAGCGCCGCCTTGCGCTCCTTCTCCACCAGCCGCGCGTCCAGCGTGTCGATGGCCGGCAGCGACGAGGAGCGGCCCTTTGAGGCCTCCTCCCACGGCGTCTCCAGCAGCGAGATGAGCCTCAGCGGGTTGTCGCGCTCCCAGGCCGGCGTCAGCGTGGAGCGCTTCGGCAGCTTCGCGGCCGCCGCCGCCAGCGCCGGGGATTTGGAGTAGACGGCGTTGACTATCGAGAGCGGCACATAGCGGTTGAGGAGCTGCTCGGTGCATTCGTGCGGGTAACGCACCAGGTAAGGCAGGCTGTCGAGCACCGTCAGGGCCAGCTGCGGCTGTATCTCCAGGTGCGCCGATTCCACGACGCGCGAGGAGTCCTTCTTTCCTAGCTCCTTCAGACGCAGTTCCTTGCGGACATCCCCGTCCAGTGCCGCGTTGACGGAGGCGAAGAGCCGCTCGCGCGAAGGCAGCAGCGGGAGGTCGTTCTCCTGCGCGTCGGAGAAACGGCCGGCCCTGGCTGTAAGGCGCACTTTGTAAAGCCCCGTGGATAGCGGGGCCCGGACTTTCCAGCGCAGCGACGCCGACCCGTCCTTTTTCACGGAGAACGATCGGGAGAGGCCCTTAAGGCCGAGTTCCGGTTCCGCGGAACGGCCGTCGCGCGTCACCGAGAGGACGGCCGTACCGCCGAGCGGCCCGTCCGAGGCGTTGGTCAGAACGGCGACTATCTCGGATTCGTCCCCCTCGCGCAGGTAGCGCGGCAGGTCCAGCCGCGCCATAAGGTCCTTGCGCGTAGCCACCTCCGCGGCTACGCCGCCGTGCTTCACGTCCGGGGTCATGACCCGGGCCGTGACCTTCCAGGAGGTCAGCCGCTCCGGCATTTTGAATGAGACCGCGCCCCTGCCTTTCTCTATCTTCAACTGCGGGTTGAAATAGGCGGTCTCGGAAAAATCCGAACGGGCCGGCACCGGGACTTCCGCCGCCCCGTCCCCGCTTTTCTTTTCGGCCATGTCGGAAGCGGACTTTGCCCTGGCCAAAGCGCCGCCGGGCGCCGCCGCCGGCGCGGCCTGCATGGCGGAATCGGCGAGTCCCTCCTCCATGGCGAAACCCAGCGACTTGTCCGCGGCCCGGGAGCCGCCCCCCCCGCTCCCGCGGAGTCGGGAGGAATTCAGACGGAAAGAGGGAAAGACCTCCTCCTCCGCGGAACGCTCGAAAAGACTGAACATGCGGGAGATCAGGCCGGGCTTGAGCGGGAAACCGGTCGCCCGGACCTGGAACAGCGAGGAAAGGCCGTAGACGCGGGAGCGCCGGTCAGGGTAGAGACGGTCCACCCAGGAGGAGCCGAAGCCGCGGTAATACTCAAGAGATCTGTCGAACACCCGGACGATGGCCTCCCCCTCCACGAAATGGCGGCGGCTGTCCCGGGCGAAAAGCGTCCAGTCCGCCTTCCCGCCCGGCTGGATGGAACTTTCATGCTTGAGTTCCAGCGACAGGTTCCTGTCGGAGAAAGGCACCCCGGCGTGTTCCATGGCGGAATACGGCGTGAAGCCGTAAACGCCGAACCAGCGCGCGTCGAAACCGCCCCTATGCTCCGGGCCTACCTTGATATCGGCCATCGAAACGCCCGGGGCCCTGAGGACCCTCTTCTCCAGCAGGTAATTCCCGGCGAGAATTTCGAGGAACTTGGCTCCCTTTAGGGCGGAGGCGCCCAGCAGCAGCCGCGCCGTCTCGCCTTCCTGGTAGGAGGGTCTCTCGAATATGGCCACCGGCGGCAGGTTCAGCGACGATAACTTCCGTCCCGGGTCATAGCACACCAGTATCAACGACCCTTCCGATTCCCCGCCCCACGGGTCCGCGGCTTTCAGGCGAAGGCGGTACACCCCTTCGGTCAGGGGCTTGAGCTTGAGTTCCTTAGCCTCCTTGCCGTCGAGAGACATCGTCCCTTCCTCCACCAGCCGGCCGTCGGGGACGGACGCGAAAAAAGAATTAAGGTCCCGGCCGCGGCCGAAAGAGCCGTCCCAGGAAGACTGCGGCTCGTAGCCGGGAGTCCCGTCGAGCCAGTAGAGCGAGTAAGACGCCTTGCCCGCGACCTGGGCGTCGCTGAGGTTCATCAGCCTGACCTTCAGCGCGGGCCCGGCGGCCGGGGTGAAGAAGCCGGCCTCGGGCCGCAGGTCCACGATATACGACCTGGCGCCGGCGCGGTAGGAACGCGAGGCGGTTATGACCCGCCCCCCGGCGTCGCGGGCTTCGGCCGTGACTTTAAAATCGGCGGGATGATCACCTTCGCCCTCCGGGACGAAGCTGAACGAAAATACGCCGTCTTCGGAAGTCTTCAGCGCGCCCGAGGCGACCTCGTCGGAAGAGCCGCCGCGCTGCATCCACCAGGCGTACCACGGGATATAACGCGACCGCGTCACGCGGTAGCGTATTTCGGCGCCGGGGACCGGGGAACCGAAATAATACCTGGCCGAACCGGTTATCTCCGCCGCGCGGCCGAAGCGCAGCGGCCCTTTCGCCTCGTCGAGCAGGACCTCGAACTCGGGGCGCTTGTATTCCTCCACGCCGAACGAGGCCGTGCCGCGGAAAGAAGTCCCGTAGCCGAGTATCTCGGCGTTGAGCTGGTAGCTCCCCAGCAGCCGCCCGGCGGGGATGGTGAACGAGCCGGCGGCGCTGCCCATGTCGTTGAGCTCGTACGAGCTGGCGAAGAATTCCTGCCAGTTGGCGTCCCGGGCGCTTATCTTCACCTTCCTCTCGCGCGAGTGAACGGAGTAGCCGCCCGGCCTGCGCTCCAGCACGGTGACCTTAAAAGCGACTTCCTGGCCGGGGCGGTACACGGGCCTGTCCGTATCCACACCCACTACGAGCGGCTGCGGCACCTGCAGCGAGGAACTCATCGTCCCGCGGGTGTACGCGTAGGCCCCGCCGTGGGCGACCAGCGGGTCCAGGGAGAAACTCTCCCTCGAGGGATAGGAGACCGACAGGTCGAAAGGCAGTTCCAGCGAGCCGTCGGGGCCAAAGGAAGCGGACGCCCTTTGCCAGTCTCTCTGGCGCGGCAGGGAATAGAAATAGTCCAGGCCCGCGCCGGCCAGCGGTCCGCCCTCCGCCCCGTCCATGGCGTAAAGATGGAACATCGGCGTCCGCGCCTGTCTTGCGCCGCCGGGAGAAGCCAGGAAAGCCTCGGGATCGCCCCCGGGCGCGGCGGTGGCCATCAGCCAGATATCCGTAACGTTGAACACGGCGGCCTGCATCAGGGAGGAGCCGCTGCTGAAAGCGGGATCCCCGGAAGCGACGATCACGTAGAGGCCTTTCTTCAGCCCTGGGCCGCCGGCCTCCTGCGTATGGACCGCGTAAGGCGCGGGATAACCTATCTCCGTCTTCCAGGAGACGTCGTGCCCTTTTTTAAGGAAGAACCCGGCAGTTTCGCGGTCCAGGCGGCGCAGTTTGTCCCAGCCGCGGCCGGAACGGGCGCCGGCGAAACCGAGCCCCTCCGGAGAAGTGCGGTAAGCACGGAAATAGACGTGATCCAGGTTGCGCGCCGTCACCGAAAGTCCTCCGTGGCCAGGAGGCGAAGCCGTCCTGACGGAAAGCGAGAGACTGGAAGTCGCTATCCTCGCCTTCAACTGCCCGCACTCATGGGCCGGCCTGGAACCGGGGGCGTAATCCTCCGCCGCCGAACAGAGGTCCACCGCTTTCTTGAATTCCCCCATATCTCCGTAGATATAAGCGGCCTCCCTGGCCGCCCACGTCTTTACCAGCGGAGAGGAAAAAGAGACCGACCAGCCGGCCAGCAGTTCCGCGGTCGCGGAAGCGGTCCCGCTGCCGGCCGACTTGCCTTTCGATCCGGAACGCTTCGCCCCCCCGGAGTGCTCCTTCCTGAGACTGTAACCCAGTTTATAGGGAATGAGCGCCCGCAGCACTTTCCAGTATTCGCGCGGCGCGGAACCGGCCGGGGCGAGCCCGGAGGCGCGCTCGTAGACGGCCGCGGCTTTGAGCGCGGGATGCATATCCCGGGAGAAATCGTACCGGTGTCTTTCCGCCAGGAACCTCTCCGCGGGCGGGCTATCCGAGAGGTTGTCCGCCCCGGCGATCAGCCAAGCCGCCCATTTGAGCGCGTAGAAATCCCAGAGCGAGGGGGTGTAGCCCAGGTAGGCGTTCTCCAGGTCCACGAAATAGCCTTCCTCTTCGAGAGGGACCGCGGCGAGTTTCTCCGCCAGCGGCCAGAGGGCGTCGTAGTCGGCGTTTATCCTGGTCTGCCATTCCTCGCGGGTGAGTTTCGTCAGGTCGGTGGTCCTCTCCTGCAGGTCGGCGGGCCGCGAGTAGCCGTAAGCCCGGAGAAATTCCTTGCCCAGTTCCGCGCGCAGCGCCAGCAGGCGTCCCCGCCAGACCGGGTCCCCGGGAAGTTTCATGTCGTAAAGCCGGGCGTTGGCCTCGGCGTAGCGGAAAAGCAGGGCCTCGCACTCGGCCGCGCGGTAGAGCGACCGCAGGGCCTCCGGGCCGCCGTAGCCGGCCTTTTTGGAGTAGATCTCCAGGGCCTCCTGGTAAAGGCCCTTGTCGAAAAGGACGTCGGCCTCGCGCGGAGCCTGCGCGTAAGCGGTCTGCAGCGAAAATAAGAGAATAGCGGCGAGTCTGAGCATCTTTCCCCCTGGGAAGGCCGGCGGCCCGTGAACCGGCGCCGCGCGTGAACCCGCTATTATTATAATAAAAGGGGGACGTTGTTTAGTTCTTTAGTTTCTCCCTTCCCGGAAGGCCGGAAATTTTATATCGTTTAGTCAGGTGAGGTGACCCATGAAAAGCTCGTTGTTCGCGGTTATTTTTCTCATACCCATGCTGGCCGCTGCCGTGGGCGGCAGGCAGCCCGTATCGCCCGAGGCCGCCGCTCAGCTCAGGAAAGAGGCCGTCGCGCTGCGGCAGCAGGCCGCCGCCGACCCCCGGAACGCGGACATCCTGGTAAAACTGGGCTTCGTCTACGCGCGGTTGAAACGGCCCGACGACGCGCGGCGCGCTTTCGAGTCCGCCGTCGCGCTGGACCCCGCGCGGGCCGAGGCCCATTACATGCTGGGGCTTATCTATGAGAAGAAAGGCATGAAGGACAAGGCGCTGGCCTCCTGGCGGGCCTGCCTGGAGAGCGCGAAGGAACCGGGCATGCGCGCCACCGCCGCGCGGCACATACACAATCTTACGGCGGGGAAATAAGGAACCCATGAAAAAGACCCTGCTGCCCGCCCTGCTGCTGCTCTCCGCCTGCGCCACTCCGAACGTGGCCGTCAACCCGCGCGCCGATTTCGCCGCCGTCAAACGCGTGGCTGTCCTTTCCTTCGGCGGCCACCAGGGCGACCTGGCGGCCGACCTGCTGACGCAGAGCCTGCTGGCCCGCGGCGCCGACGTGGTCGAGCGCCAGCACCTCAACGCCGTCATGGAGGAGCAGCGCCTCACCGCCTCCACCGCTTTCGACCCGGCCACGGCCAGGCAGCTGGGCCGCCTGCTGGGCGTGGACGCCCTCTTCGTGGGCACCGTCGCCGAAAGCACGCCTCAGGCCAGCTATATCGTCAGCGGCGCGGAGAACGCGCGCCGGGCCACGGTATCGCAGGTCTCCGGGGGCTCGCTCTACTCCGAAGGCTCCGTGCTGGGGATGCCCAACTCGCAGCTGCTCAGCACCACGGCCAACGTCTCGCTGGTCTCGCGCATGGTGGACGTGCAGACCGGCTCGGTGCTCTGGGCGGCCTCCATGTCCTACGAGGGCTTCGATGTCTCGGCCGCCATGAACGGAATCACGGAAGCCTTCGCCCGCTCGCTGGCGCAGATCTGGCCGCAGCTGATAATACAGAGATAACGGCGACGCTAAATAAAAAAGACCCGGGAGACCGGGCCTTTTTTATTTAGCGCGCGATTATTTTTTCGGAAGTATCTCAAGCCAGTAGCCGTCCGGGTCCTCTATGAAGTATATGCCCATGCCCGGGTTCTCGAAACAGACGCAGCCCATCTCCTTGTGGAGCCGGAAGGCCGCGTCATAATCCTCGGCGGTAAAGGCGAGATGGATCTCGTTGTCGCCGAGGTCGTATTTTTCTTTCCTGTCCTTAAGCCAGGTCAGCTCAAGTTTGTGGGGCGTCGTGCCGTCGCCAAGGTAGACCAGCGTGAAACTGCCGTCGGCGGCGTCCTTGCGGCGGACCTCCTCCAGGCCTAAAGCTTTCTTATAGAACGCCAGGCTTTTCTCCAGGTCCAGGACGTTCAGATTATTGTGGGAAAAAGTGAATTTCATCGTATCCTCCTAAAAATCGTTCTTCGCCGCTTCCTCCATCTCTTTTTTCACGCGCCGCCGCAGGTCCAGCGCCCAGGCGGCCAGAAGCGCTATCAGCCCGGCGCCCGAAAGTTTCATGAGCAGGGACCAGAGAAGGGGACCGCGCTTAAGTATCTCTATGTCCCCGGGCCGGGCGATATAGAGTATCTCGCAGGCGCCGCCGCCTTTATCGGTCCTGCTGACGCTGGAGCGCGCGGAGACAGGGCCGGAGCCTCCTTTCGAGATATCGAACCCGACCAGCAGGCCCTTAAGCCTCACCTGGTCCCCCATCCTCACATCGCGCGCCTTGTCGTATACGGCCGGATCGCAGGTCACTATATGGGTATTTGCGGCGGCGTCCATATTGAAATGGTAGCCGTTCTTCCAGCTGGCCCTGAACCAGTCCATCCTGACGCGCAGTTCGGTATGGCGATACAGGCCGTCGCGCGCGTTCTCGCCCCAGAGCAGCCCCAGGTCCGCGGCCATCACCCCGTCGAAATCGCTGGCCAGCTTATGGGACACGCCGAACACATAGGCGCTTATGTCGTAGCGGTAGAGCGGCTCGAAGGACCAGGAGTATCCGTCGCGCGAGCAGCCGGGAGCCGAGTCGCCGGGCCGCAGTTCCGTCTGCGCCGGTTCTGCCTTCACCGCCGGCAGCAGCTCCGACGGCGGCACGCTCCTGTAGGCGTCCACGGACATCCGCCAGGACACGAACATGAGCGCGGCCAGCGCCAGGGCGGCTTTGCCGTACATCAGTCCATCAGGCGCTTCTGGCCTTCCAGCTCGCGTATCTCCTGCACGTCCTGGGTGAATTCCAGGCAGCCCAGGTATTTCCCCGCGTCGTCGCGCAGGGCGTAGAACTCTATCAGGATCTTGTGTATCTTCTTCTCCGGGCCGACCGGCAGGTCTATCCAGAAAGTGGCCTTATCGCGCGAACCGGACTTCATCTCGCCGACCAGCCTTTCCACCTGGTCCAGGCTCTTCTTGGGGTGGCAGTCGCGGAAATTCATGCCGATGGAGGTCATCGGCCTGTGGAAAAGCCGCTTATCGTGTTTGTTCCACCCCACCACCTCGTCGTTGGCGTCTATGACCGTGACCTCGGCCGGTATGGCCTCGATCATCGCTTTCACCATCTCCGCGCTCATCCTGTCGAAAAGCATGATTACCTCCGTTGTGGCGCCGCCGCCGTATAATGAGGTAATTATTATAGAAAATAGCGCGGACCGTTCCGGCTTCCGGTCAGCGGATCAGGCCTTTTTCCTTGAAACTTAGCCAGCCTCCTTTGGCCACTATGACGTGATCCAGCAGCTCTATGCCCAGCAACCGCCCCGCCTCGGCCAGCCGCTTGGTCAGCGAGATATCCTCGTCAGAGGGCTCCAGGCAGCCCGACGGGTGATTGTGCGCCACTATGACACCGGCCGCCAGGTTCTTCACCGCCGGCTCGAACACTTCGCGCGGGTGGACCAGGTTATAGTTGAGCGTGCCGATGGACACTATATCCCGCTTCACCTCCTGGTTCCGGGTGTCGAGGAAGAATACGACGAAATGCTCTTTCTTCTGCTCGCGTATGTCCCGCAGTTCTTCCCAGACGTCTCGCGGCTTAAGGTACACCGAAGTCTTCTTGCCCCCCAGCACCCGCCGGCCCAGCTCGAAGGCGGCCATGATCTCGCAGGCCCGGGCCGGGCCCAGCCCCTGCGCGCCCTTGAGTTCGGCGAAGCCCGCCCGCGAGAGTCCCTCGCGGCCGAAGCGCTTGACCAGCCCCGCCGCGAAGTCCATGACGCCCGTGCCGCGCGTCCCCGTGCGCAGCAGCAGCGCCAGCAGTTCCTCGTCGGAGAGTTTGTCCGGGCCGTAGCGCATCATCCGCTCCCTCGGCCGCTCCACCCTGGGCATGTCCTTTATCAGCGAAACGCAGACCTTCCCCATACAGCCTCCTTTCCGCCCACCATTGCCGCCTTCATAGCGTAAAACACACCCGCGACAACGTAGTGTCGCTCATTAAAGGTCCTTTTTGCAAGAAAAAAAGCTCCCCTCCCACAGGTCCGTGGCGTTTCATATAAAAAATCCTCCTATTCTTCCCGCCGTTCTGGGCTTTGCGCGTCCGGGTTCTCTATAATCTGGCGTCGGACGAAGCCGCACCAGTCACTCATCAGGATCAAGGCTCCGGCGATAACTCCACCGTCACCCCTGCCTTCGTCTGAAGGCCCAGAAAACCTTTGGTTCCCTGCCGCGTCCATCTATCGGCGGATCTCTCCGCCCTCGCATCAATGGTTCCGGGAACTGCCCCGGCCAACACTCTCTTGGCTCGCGTCAGAGGCGTCTTCGCCTTAAAACAGCGGGGTGGAGGAAGTCTCTAATCGCGC
>JAVVFK010000086.1:0-8641 GCA_032251015.1 Elusimicrobiales bacterium | reverse complement strand
CCATAAATGCGTTTCTTTAAGCGGTTTCTATGCTGCGCCAGTATCCTGTCCAAAGTGCTTTTGCTGGCGGCCAGCAGGAGCGCTTCCGTTTTCGAATTCATTTTGTGGCGGCGGCGAATCCAGGGGAGCCAGAGTTTAAAAATCGCTTTAAGCCGGACTGACCAGGGGAAGTTTGATTGTTCCCAAACGTCGAGTACGATGGCATGGATATCCGGCCCGTAGGTTATT
The DNA here is from genome assembly GCA_032251015.1 of Elusimicrobiales bacterium. Classification (GTDB taxonomy): domain Bacteria; phylum Elusimicrobiota; class Elusimicrobia; order Elusimicrobiales; family UBA9959; genus UBA2231. The sequence continues at coordinate 8,413 of JAVVFK010000086.1, read as the reverse complement.
GGCCGCTTGGAAGACTTTCGTGGCGGCGGCGGGGAGCCTAATTTGTGGAGCAGGGTGATAGCGTACTTCCGGTCATAGCCGCAGACGCGACAGAATTCGGATAGAATCACCGACTTCCCATCTTTAGGGCAATTGAGGTAGCGCTGCTTGATGCTTTCGAGGTATTTCATACGGAAGTTCTTGTCCATAAGGCATATTATGCCCTATGCCTGTTACGGTTTGATTTTTAATGAGAAGACGATACAGCCCATGGTTTGATTTTACATGAGCCGATGCGGGTGGGGGGGCTTTTTTGCTATATTTTGTATGATGGCGCGGTCGCCAAGTGGTAAGGCAACAGTCTGCAAAACTGTCATCGCCGGTTCGATTCCGGCCCGCGCCTTTCTTCTTTTTCTCCCGGGAGGGTAAAAATGCACCTGAGCAAAATGGCTCTTTCCCTGGGGCAATCGGCCACCCTGCGGCTCAACGAGCTCGCGAACACATTGAAAGCCGAAAACAAACCCGTCATACACCTCGGCGGCGGCGAGCCCGAAGAGCAGATCCCCGACGGCGCCTACTCCGCTTCCCTGAAAAAACTCGACACCCGCTTCGTCCGCTACACGGCCACTTCCGGCGTGCAGGACCTCAAGGCCGGCATAGCGGCCTACACCGGGAAACATTACGGCGTGAAGCCCGCCGCCGGCAATATCGTAGTCTCCTCCGGCGCCAAGCAGGCCATCTATAACTTCCTGCTCTCCGTGGTGGACCCCGACGATGAAGTGATCTTCCCCGCCCCCTACTGGGTAAGCTACCCCGAGATGGTGCGCATGGCCGGCGGCGAGCCCGTGGTGCTGCGGCCGGAGGCCGGTTCGGTGGTGCCCACGCTGGAGCAGTTCGAGGCCGCCTTCAACCAGCACACCAAGGCGGTCATGCTCAACAGCCCCAATAACCCCTCGGGCGCGATGTTCAGCGCGGAGTTCATAAAGGGCCTGGTGGAGCTCTGCGAGCGCTGCGGCGTCTGGCTGATGATGGACGACATCTACAACAGGCTCGTCTTCGACGGGCAGAAGGCGCCTTCGGCCTTCGATTTCTCCAAAAAGCCGCTCGACGAGTCGATAATAGTCTCGATCAACGGCGTTTCCAAGACTTTCTCTATGACCGGATTCCGGATCGGCTGGAGCGTGGCGCAGGCCCCGCTGACCAAGGCGATGGTGAAAGTGCAGGCGCAGGTTACCTCCTGCCCGTCCGCGCTGAGCCAGGCCGCCGCCGCCGGCGCGCTGGCCGCGGGCGACGGCTTCGTAGAGAAGCTGCGCGACGGCCTGCAGAAGAAACGCGACGTCATGGTCGCGGAGCTCGCCAGGCTCAAAAAAGCGAAACTGCATAAGCCGCAGGGCACTTTCTACAGTTTTCCCGATCTCAGCGCCTACGACAAGGATTCGACACGGCTTTCCAACAGGCTGCTGGAGAAGGCCATGGTCGTGACGGTGCCCGGCGTGGAATTCGGCCTGGAGGGCCACCTGCGCCTGAGCTACTGCGGTGCCGAGAAGGATATCATTGAGGGGGTGTCGCGCATCAGGGAAGTCCTCGACTGAGCGCGCGCAAGGAGAAAAAATATGCCGACCGAAGCCGCCGTACAGGAGAAGAACGTGACAGCCATAAAGACCTCCGGCAGGATCCACGCCAATTTATCCGCTCCCGCGCTCTACGAGCACGTGGTCGCCCGCAAGGAGGCGGTCATCACCGCCGGCGGCGCGCTCTGCGCCCGCACCGGCAAACATACGGCCCGCTCGCCGCAGGACCGCTTCGTGGTGAAGGACGACTCCACCGGCAAGAACGTCTGGTGGAGCGACCAGAACGTGCCCATCGACGCGGAGAAATTCGAAGCCCTTTTCAAAAAGGTGGAGTTCTATGTCTCCAAGAGGGACCTCTACGCCCGCGACTGCTACGCCGGCTCCGATCCGAAGAGCCGTCTCTCCGTGCGCGTCTATACCGAACTGGCCTGGCACAGCCTCTTCGTCAGCCACCTTCTCATAAAACCCGCGCCCGAGGAATTACCCTCCTTCAGCCCCGAATTCACCGTGGTCTGCGTGCCCGGTTTCAACGCCATGCCGCAGATAGACGGCACGCGCGGCTCCGCCTTCATCCTGCTCAACTTCGAGAAGCGGATGGTCCTCATCGGCGGCACCGCCTACGCCGGCGAGATCAAGAAGGCCGTCTTCACCGTCATGAACTACCTGCTGCCGCTCAAGGGTATCATGCCGATGCACTGCTCGGCCAACCTTGGCAGGAAGAAGGACACGGCCATCTTCTTCGGTCTCAGCGGCACCGGCAAGACCACGCTGTCCTCCGACCCGCTGCGGCGCCTGATCGGCGACGACGAGCACGGCTGGAGCGACGGCGGCATCTTCAACTTCGAGGGCGGCTGCTACGCCAAGGTCATAAACCTCGACGCCGAGGCCGAGCCGCAGATTTACGCCGCCACCGGCCGCTTCGGCACGGTGCTCGAGAACGTGGTCCACGACAAGGAGACCCGGGAACTGAACCTGGCCGACAATTCACTGACCGAGAACACCCGCGCCGGCTACCCGCTGGAATTCATCGACAACTCCATCAAAGGCCCGGCGTTCCCGCATCCGAAGAACATAGTCATGCTGACCTACGACGCCTTCGGCGTGCTGCCGCCCATCTCCAAACTGACGCCCGAGCAGGCGATGTACCACTTCATCAGCGGCTACACCGCCAAGGTCGCCAATACCGAGATGGGCATCAAGGAGCCTAAAGCCACTTTCAGCACCTGCTTCGGCGCGCCTTTCATGCTCCACCACCCGTCCGTCTACGCCGAACTGCTGGAAAAGAAGATGAAGAAGCACGGCGCGCAGTGCTGGCTGATAAACACCGGCCTCTGCGGCGGCCCCTACGGCGTCGGCAAGCGCATGAGCATCAAGCATACCCGCGCGCTGCTTAACGCCGCGCTCGACGGCAAGCTGGCCAAAGTGAAGTTCGCCAAGGACCCGGTGTTCGGCTTCGGCATACCGGCGCGCTGCCCCGGCGTACCGCCGGAAGTGCTCAACCCGCGCAAGACCTGGGCGGACAAGAAAGCCTACGACGCCAAGCTGAAGGAACTGGCCGGACTCTTCGCCGCCAACTTCGGCAAGTTCGGCGTGACCAACAAGGCTATCCTGGGAGCCGGCCCCAAGGTCTGACAGGCCCGTGTCTAAAAAGAACAAGCCCCAGCCCGAGGTAAAGCCGGGACCGCGATTCAAATACGCGGTCCCGGCCGTCATTTTGGCCGCCGCCCTGCTCCTTTTCGCCGCGGCCGGCTTCGTTCTCAAGGTCTCGGAGAACAACGGCCGCTGGGCCGTGGCCACCCACCAGGCCGTGGAGGAGGACTTCTCCCATCCTTCGCTGAAACGACTGCGCGAACGGGAAAAACTCGAAGCCCTGAGATCCGGCCGCAGCCAGCTCAAGAGCATCGTCGCGCTGCGCGGCTGGACCCGGAAGCAATGGGAGCCCGGCAGCAGGTTCCGCTACCCGCCGTGGGACGCGCTGGAGATACTCGATCTCGCCCGCAAGGGCAACCGCGGCTTCTGCGCTCAGTTCGGCGTGGTCTACGCCCAGGCCGCCATGGCGCTGGGCCTGCACGCCCGCTACATCGACATTGTCGGCCATTTTGTGACCGAAGTGTGGTCTGACGAGCTGGACAAATGGATAGTGATGGACCCTTATGTGGACCTGCACTATGAGCGCGACGGCGTGCCGCTCAACGCCCGCGAGCTTTGCGGGATCCATTGGCGCGGCGAAGAGGGGGAGGTCTTAAAGGTCGGCTCGGACTGGAAGAAGGAAAAGGCTTCAAAAGAGGACCTGAAACTCTACCGCAAGTACGCCCTGTATCTCCGCGGCAATCAGCTCGCCAACCCCGTGACCGTGGACCGCGGCGGCCGCCGGGAGAAACTGGTGAAGTCCTCCGATATCACCCGCTACCCGCTCATCGGCGGCGGCGCCAGCGAAGTCACCTACATACATACCATCGTCTCTTTCAACGACGCTTTCGCCAAAGAAAAGTTCGCGGCCTGGCCGGTGCTCGACGATCTCCAGGTCTATGACAGGCCGGTCAACCAGGCCATTATCAATATCGCCGGGACGGACCCGGACGGGACCATCCGGATAGCCCTGGTCGCGGAGGGCGCCCCGGATCTGGAGGGTTTTTTGTTCCGGTTCAATGACGGCCCCTGGTCGGCCGCCCCTCCGCGCCTCATGGGCCGCCTCGAGCCCGGCCTCAACATCCTCTCCGCCCGCGTCCGCACCCGCTCCGGCTGGACCGGCCCCGAAAGTTCCGTCACCCTTCTCCACAAGCCCCGCTGGTTTTCCCCGCGGAAGGATTGATTTTTCCCGGCAACTTTCGGCCGTGCCGCCAGGCCGCCCGCGTGCGGATATATGTGCGGCCGGACCGCGCTGCCGCGCCGGTAGAGGACCCGGACTCCGTCCGGCGGATAAGCCGGAAGACGAAATTTTAGATATACTCTTCTTGATGAAGCGGATTTTGCTGGTCAATTTCGCGGAATGCCCGGAGAACCTGCATCTGGAGCAGGCGCTTGTCGCCGCCGCGGGTAAGTCCCGCGGTGTGCGCCTGGACGTGCTCCACGATCAGGATTTCCATTATTCTTTCATACCGCAGCCGCCTAACCCGCGCGGATTCCGGCTTCGATGCCCCGGGGAACAGGCCGCGCGAAAGCTCCTTTCTCCGGGCTATGACGCCCTGGTAGCAGTAGATTTTCCCAAGCGCCGCCGCTGCGCCCCGCTCTTCTGCCGCCTCTTCGCCTCGCCGGGAATAAAGGACAAGTATTTTCTCGCCAACCACCTCTGTCCTTCGCCGGATCATAATTTCACTTCGGACCTGTTCCGCCGGGCCCGGCTTCTGTCCCGGGCCCGGCTTACCTGGGTGCTGGAATACGACGACCCCCCGCTCTGGGCAGAGTTGGGGGCCCGGGCGGAAACCGTAGTACGGCGGCCCTACTGTGTGGACACGGCTTATTACACTCCGGGACGCGGCGTTCCCGCCGCAGGATATGTTTTCTCGGCCGGCAGCGCCGGCCGGGATTTCGAGGCTCTTTCGGCGGCGGCCGCCGCCTGCGGCCTTACCCTTAGCGTGCGGTCGGATATGCCTCGTCCCAAAAGTTTCGGCCGGCCCGGGGATTCCTGGCTGTCTTTCTCTCCCAACCTTAATACCGTGGTCGACGCCATCAGGGGCAGCGCACTGGTGGCTTTGCCGGTCGCGGATAAATTCATAAATGAAGCGGCCGGCAATTCAATAGCTTTCATGGGGATGGCCTGCGGCCGGCCGGTGCTGGTTAGGGACACCCCCTATATGAGGCGTTACATAAAGGATGGGTCGAACGGGTTTCTATATGGAAAGCTGGACGCCGGAGTCCTGACCGCGGTCATGAAACGGGCGCTATCCCGCCGGCCCGCCGCGCTTAAGGCGCTGGGCCTAAGGGCGCGGAAGACCATGCTGGAGCGCGCTTCCCTGTCGGCTCTGGCGGCTTCGGTGCTGGACGCCGTGAGGCTGGACGCCCCGGCCGCCCCGTCGGCGGATTTTTAAAAGGACCCCCAGTTTGTTAGAATTTCCGCGTAAGGTTCCCCGCTCTTTGACCCCCGCCCTTTCCGGCAAGATAAAACTGACCCTTAACGTGCTTTCGGTTAATCGTTAGCTTGCAGGTATTTATGGACCAGATACTCATATTGGATTTCGGCAGCCAGTACACACAACTCATCGCGCGCAGGCTTCGCAGCCTGCGTATATACTGCGAAATACTCCCCTTCGGCGCCGGCGCGGAAGAGATACTCTCCCGCTCGCCTAAGGGGATCGTTCTTTCCGGGGGGCCTTCGAGCGTCTACGACCCGAAGGCTCCGCGCCCGGCGATGGACGTCTTCAACCTGGGCGTGCCGGTGCTGGGCATCTGCTACGGTATGCAGCTGATGGCCAGGGACCTGGGCGGCGGGGTGCATAAGGCGCATAAGCGCGAATACGGCTTCAGCCGCGTGAAGATAAAGCCGGGGTCCCGGCTGTTCAAAGGAATTTCCGGTTCGCCGCAGGTCTGGATGAGCCACGGCGACGAGGTGAAGAAAGCCCCGCCCGGGTTCAAAGTGACGGCGACCAGCGCCGATATGGGCCTCTCCGCCATGGAGGACCCCGCCCGCGGGCTCTACGCGCTGCAGTTCCATCCCGAAGTGCATCACACCGAAAAAGGCCTTAAGGTCATAGAGAACTTCGCCCGCGGCGTCTGCGGCTATAAAGACCGCTGGTCTCCCGCCTCGCTGGTCAAAGAGACCATAAAAGAGATCCGGGACCAGGTCGGCTCCGCCTCGGCCATCTGCGCGCTGTCCGGCGGCGTGGATTCCTCCGTCGCCGCGGTGCTCGCCCACAGGGCGCTGGGTAAAAAACTCCACTGCATCTTCGTCGATACCGGCCTGGTCCGCGAGGGCGACCGCGAGCGGATGGAACAGGTGTTTAAAAAGAAGTTCCATTTCAACCTGCGCATAGCCGACGCCTCTAAGATATTCCTTAAAAAACTCGCCGGCGTCACCGACCCCGAACGCAAGCGCAAGATCATCGGCCATACTTTTATAGAGGTCTTCGATAAGGAAGCCAAAAAAATAAAGAACGCCCGGTGGCTGGTGCAGGGCACCCTTTACCCCGACGTCATAGAATCGGTTTCCGTCAAAGGCCCCTCCGTCGTCATCAAGAGCCATCATAATGTGGGTGGCCTGCCCGAGAAGATGAAGATGGGCCTGCTGGAGCCGCTTAAGTTCCTTTTCAAGGACGAAGTGCGCGAGCTCGGCCGCGGCCTGGGCATCCCCGAAGCCATACTCATGCAGCATCCCTTCCCCGGCCCGGGCCTGGGCATAAGGATAATCGGCGCGGTCACGCCCGAGCGGCTGGCCGTACTCAAGAAGGCCGACCTCATCATGCGCGAGGAGATAATAAAGGCCGGCTGGTACGGGAAGATCTGGCAGGCCTTCTGCGTCCTGCTGCCGGTCAAATCCGTCGGCGTCATGGGCGACGAGCGCTCCTACGAGAACGCGCTGGCGCTGAGATGCGTAGAATCGGTGGACGGCATGACGGCCGACTGGTCCAAAATGCCGCACGACCTGCTCCGCAAAATATCGTCCCGGGTGGTAAGCGAAGTGCGCGGCATCAACCGCGTCGTCTACGACGTCACCTCCAAACCCCCGGCCACCATCGAGTGGGAGTAGCGGGTCTGAAACGACTTTTGCGGCGGCATATAAGGAGACAGCCGGGCTGACGGGGGCTCGCCTAAGAAAAACCGTCCGAAGGCCCGAGCTTACGGAGTATGCGCCGGAGCTAGCCGGTGGAATCGCATCCCGAGGATGCGGAGGCGCATACGAGCGCGAGGGCCGAGGAAGGAGCGCGAGCACGGTGTGACGAGCGCGTTTTTTCGTGGCGAGCCCCCGGCAGACCGAAATAGTTCTCGATATTAAAGGAGGCCAATGACTCAGCTTAAACCGTTCCATAAGGGTAAAGTAAGGGACCTTTACGCGATAGGGGAGGACAAGCTCCTCATAATCGCCTCGGACCGCGTCTCCGCCTTCGACTTCGTCCTGCCCACGCCGATCCCCGGCAAAGGCGAACTCCTCAACAAGATAAGCCTCTTCTGGTTCTCGAAAACGGCCCACATCATAAAGAACCATCTCATAACCGCCGACCCCGCCGAAATAGAGAAGCATCTCCCGGCCGGCCACGGCATACCGCTCACCGGCGGCGCCGTCCTGGTCAAAAAAACGAAACGCGTGGACTTCGAATGCATAGTCCGCGGCTATATAACCGGCTCCGGCTGGAAAGAATACCTCAAGTCGGGCACCATCTGCGGCCTAAAGCTGCCCGAGGGCCTCAAAGAAGCGCAGAAGCTCCCCGAGCCCATCTTCACGCCCACCAGCAAGGCCGACCAGGGCCACGACGAGAACGTCACCTTCGAAGAGATGGCCGCCGCCCTGGGCCCGGAGAAAGCGGAATTCATAAAGAACAAGAGCCTCGAGCTCTATAAGTACGGCTCGGCCCACGCCGAGGCGCGCGGCATAATACTGGCCGACACTAAGTTCGAGTTCGGCGAGCTGGACGGAGAGATCATTCTAATCGATGAGGCGCTCACCCCCGACTCGTCCCGCTTCTGGGACGCCGCTCACTACAAAGTCGGCAGCAGCCCCGAGAGTTTCGACAAGCAGTTCGTCCGCGACTGGCTGGAGAAAGAGTCCGGCTGGGACAAGAAGTCCGCTCCGCCGGCGCTGCCGGCCAAAGTCGTGGACGGCACCGTCGCCCGCTATCGTCACATTGAAAGGCCCCGTTTTGGTTACCTGATTGACCACTGGGTGGACGCCATTAGCGCAGTGCTGATCTTCGCAGGGCTTGGGCTCTCAC
>JAVVFK010000085.1:0-8770 GCA_032251015.1 Elusimicrobiales bacterium | reverse complement strand
GGCGCCGCCCCAGCGCAATTCTTGCGCGAAATTCAGGGCCTCAAGACTGGTTAAGCCGCCTGCCGCCCGGCTTCTCATGATGCGGAGCATCAGAAGATGTGCCGGAGGCTCCCGGCCCTGGAACCACCTGGTTATGGTCTTTATCCAGCCAGCCCTGGCTCTGCGCATATAGATGTATGCCGCGCAGAACAAGCCGGGCAACTCGCTCTCGCCGTTCTATCGAGGTAAGGTTCATCATATAGGCCAGAGGATATATCTTCCCCCCTATGCCGTCAACGAGGGAGTTTGTATCCCGCCGTTCCCTAAGACGCCAGGATTCGAAGTGTGCTAACATTGGAATGATTTAAACGCCCCGGAAGGGCATTTTTTAACGCTCTTACCGGCAACCTTCTAGAGGCTAAAGACAACCTCAAAAGCGGGGATGTTGAAGTGCTCCCCTATGAAGGGAGCCGGTAAAGGCTTGAGGTTTCCCCCCTGGGGTTCCCGCCAACTAACCTCCGATCCGGAAAATCCGGCTCGGGGGTTTTTTCTTGCCTATTTACGGGGCTTGCGGCCCTTCCCCTTGAGGAAATCCCTGTCGTCCTCGGGCAGGGACGGGTTTATCAGCATGCCCGAGCCTATCTCGAAACCCGCGCGCGTGGTCAGGCGCGGCCTGATGCGGAGATACCAGTGCAGGTGCGGATCGGCCTCGCGGTTCCTGGGCGCCGACATCAGGACATAGTTATAGTCCGGGTCGCCTAGGCGGGCGCGCAGCGTTCGCAGGGCGCGGCCCAGGATCTCCGCCAACGCCGCCCGGTCCCGGACCGTGGTGCCGCCGAAGCAGGCCCAGTGCCGCTTGGGAACTATCCACATCTCGCAGGGCACCTCGGCCGCGTAGGGCACGAAGCACAGGAAATGGCGGTTCGCGAAGAGGAGCCGGCGCTTTTCCTTTTTCTCGAACCTGAGAGCGTCGCAGAAAGCGCAGGAACCGTGCTGATCGAAGTAGCGCTGCGCCTCGCGGCCGGCCGCCCTGACGTGGCCCGGCACCAGGCCGGTGGCTATAATCTGGGAATGGAGGTGCCTGAGAGAGGTGCCGGCCCCTTCGCCGTGATTGCGGAAGATGAGGACCAGCATATTGCGCGGGTCCTTCATCAGGCGGGCATAGGTCTTATAGTAGGCCTCCATCATGGCCCGCAGTTCGCGCGCGGACATGAGCGCCGGGTCCCGGTCGTGGCGCGGCGTCTCGATGATCACTTCGTGGCGGCCGTAACCGCCGGCGCCCGCCTGCTCTATGACGGGCGGCAGGGACCGCTCGTTGCCGGGGCAGAACGGGCAGTCCGGGTCGCGGCGGGGAGCGTCCTCCCGCGGCCGGGCCGTCCCGGACTTAAAATCGCTGGGCCGCCGGCCGCGCCTGGGCGCGAAGACGACCCATTCCCCGCTGGCTTTGTTCCGGCGTATCTCGCATTTCATTTCCGCACCTCACTTCTTCAGCGTGTAAGTGGTCCTGAAGGACAGGAACAGGTCCAGGTAACTCTCGAGCAGGCGCGTCATCAGGAACCGCTCCTTGACGGTCTCCTTGCCCTTTTTGCCGATCCTCGAGCACAGGTCCGGGTCCTTGAGCAGGCGCACTATCCTGTCGGCGGCCTCGTCGGGCGAGGAGACCAGGAAGCCGTTCTCGCCGTCCTGTATCTGGTGTTTTATGCCGCCTACGTTGCCGCCTATCACCGGCGTCCCTTTCCACATCGCCTCGGCGACGGTCAGGCCGAACCCCTCCCGGATGGATTTCTGCAGCACCACGGCGGCTTTGCGCTGCAGGGCGTTGACGAGCGCGGTGTCCTCGGCGCTGAGGATGATGATCCTCTCCTCGCGCAGCTTGGTCAGCTTATCGTACATCTCCTCGCCCTCGGGATCGTCGGTGGCCACGTTGCCTACCAGGACCAGCGTGCAGTCGACCTCCTTGCGGGCTTTCTTGAAGGCCTCGATAACGCCTTCAGGGTCCTTCCATTTGTCGAACCGGGAGACCTGCACCACCAGCGGCAGGTCGGTGGGGATATCGTAATGCGAGAAGCGGTCCTTTATGTCCTCCTCCGAGAGCTCCTTGTTGGTGATGCAGAAAGGATCGATGGCCGGGTAAAAGACCATCTGCGGTATCTTCAGGTCCGGGCGCTTGTACTCGTCGAGGCTGACTATGGCGGCGTCGTATTTCTCGGCGAAGGGCCGCAGGTAGTCCCAGGCCGCCGGGTCCGGCCTGGTCAGGTCGACGTGGCAGCGCCAGATCCACGGGCCCTTCCTGCGGTAGCAGCCGATCAGCGGCATCGGCTGGGGGTCGTGGACTATCACCACGTCGTGGTCGAGGTGATTGCGGATGGAATTCTCGTAGTTAACCTCCTCGTAGATCTCCGTCTTGCGTTCGGTGAGGTCTATCTCGCCGCCCTGCAGCGCGTTGTGGAGTTTCTTGGTCACGCTGAAGAAGTCCGGGGCGCCTTGTATGATCCTCCAGCCCGTCTTGACGCCGATCCCGTTCATCAGCAGCGTCAGGGAGGAGAGCAGCGTGGAGACGCCGCCGCCGTAATAGGTGGAACTGACGTGGACGACGTGCGTGTCTCCCAGCTTCCGGCCCTTCTCCTGTATGCGGTCAGCCGCCTCCCGCCCGATGAGCGGGACGTAATCTTCCAGCGTTATGAGTTTTTTCATTTCCTTTCTCCTTTGGCGCGGGTCAGCCAGGCCCGCAGCGCTTTCTCCGCGTCGTTGACCGCCAGCAGCACCACGGCCAGGCCCAGCAGCATCAGCCAGTGCTCCGCGGGCAGCGGACTGGTGCCCAGGATCTTCCCGAGCCAGGGGACGTACATCGTGGAGATATGCAGCAGCTGCGCGCCCACGATGCCCGCCATCAGCAGCAGGTTGCGCAGCGGGTTATGCAGCACCGCCGGGCGGTGTTCGGACCGGCTGTTGAGAGCGTGGACGTTCTCGAACATCACCATCAGCAGCAGCGTGTAGTTCCTCGCGGCGGCGAGCTCCCAGCCCATCGCCATGAGGTAGCGGAAAACCCCGAAGGCGATCACGCCCATGACAGCGGCGGACATCAGGATGCGTCCCAGCATGAGGCGGTTGAAGATGCGCTCTTTCGGGGACCTGGGAGGGTAATCCATCTCGTCCCCCTCGCCGGGTTCGAAGGCCAGCGCCACGTCCTGGACGCCGTTGGTGACAAGGTTGAGCCACAGGAGCTGCGTGGCCATCAGCGGCAGGGGCATGCCGGAGCCCAGCGCCAGGGCGAAGAGGACGATCTCGGCCGCGCCCGTGGAGATGAGCAGGTAGATGGCCTTGCGGGCGTTGGCGTAGGCGACCCTCCCCTCCTCTATGCCGTGCACGATGGAGGCGAAGTTGTCGTCGGTTATGATTAGGGCCGCGCTCTCTTTGGCCACGTCGGTGCCGCGTTTGCCCATGGCCACGCCCACGTTGGCCGCGCTCAGGGCGGGGGCGTCGTTGGCGCCGTCGCCGGTCATGGCCACGAAATGCCCCAGGCGCTTGAGCGATTTCACCAGCGTCACCTTCTGCTGCGGCTCCACCCTGGCGAAGACCCGGGCCTTCTTCACGATCCGGTCGAGTTCATGCTTTCCCTTGTGTTCGGCTTTTTTTATCTCCGGCCCGGTGACCACCTGGTCCATACGTTCGGCGAGGCCCAGCTGGCGGGCTATGGCGAAGGCCGTCTCAGGGTGGTCGCCGGTAACCATCGCCACTTCCACCCCCGCGTCGTGGCATTCGCTTACGGCGTCGGCGGCTTCGGGGCGCAGCGGGTCTATCATCCCGACGAAACCCAGGAAGGTCAGGGCCTTGAGCTTCTCCGGCTTGAGCGCGTCCTCGCTCTCGCCGACGGAGTCGCCGGAGGCCAGGGCCAGCATGCGGTAGCCCCGTTTGGCCAGCTCCTGCGCCTGCCCGTTGAGGGCCTCCTTATCCAGTTTCCCCCCGCCCTTGCCGGTCGAGCGGGAGCACATTCCCAGTACGCTCTCGCCGGCGCCTTTTACGAAGACGCGGGTCTTGCCGTCCACTTTGTTCAGGCTGGCCGCGTAGCGCCGCTCGGATTCGAACGGGACGGACGCCAGCTCCCTGTTCTCCTCGCGCGCCTTGCGGGGCGAAAGCCCGTTCTTATGCGCCATCACCAGCAGGGCAGTGTCGACCGTGTCGCCCTCCGCGCGCAGCTTGCCGCCCTTTTCCTCCAGCGTGCCCTCGTTGCAGAGCACCGCCGCCAGCGCGATCCCGTCCAGGAGTTCCTTCGCCTTCTCCCCGGCCTCTTCCGGGAGCTTGACCTCGCCACCCTCCATACCCTCTCCCGTTATCTCCACCGGCTTCTCCACACCGGGCAGGGCGACCCTGCGCACGGTCAGCTTGTTGACGGTGAGGGTGCCGGTCTTGTCGGACGCGATATAGGTGCAGGAGCCCAGCGCCTCCACGGCGACCAGCTTGCGGATGATGACGTGTCTTTTAGCCATGCGCTTCATGCCGCGCGCCAGGGCCACGGTGAGGGCGATGGGCAGGCCCTCGGGTATGGCGGCCACCGCCAGCGCCACGGAGACCAGGAAAACCTGCACCAGCGGCGTACCCTGCGATATCTCCACCCCGACCAGGATCCCGATGGCCGCGAGCATGGATACCGCCACCCAGAAGGTGAACTTCTCCATCCTTATAAGGAGAGGGGGCTTGCTCTCTTTCTTCTCTTTCCGTATGGAGGCGGCCAGGTGCCCCACCTGCGTCCAGCGGCCGGTGGCCGTCACCAGTCCCCTGGCGCGCCCGCGCGTCACCAGCGTGCCACCGAATACCATGTTGAGCCGGTCGCCCAGCCCAGATCCCTTCTTCACCTTCGCCCCGGCGTCCTTGGTCACGGCCTCGGATTCGCCGGTCAGCAGGGATTCGTCCACGTTCAGGTCCCCGGACGAGAGCAGCCGCATGTCGGCCGGCACCTTCCTGCCCGACTCCAGCAGCACGACGTCGCCCGGCACCAGTTTCTCCGCGTCTATATCGCGCTCCCCGGAGTCCCTGAGCACCCTGGCTTTGGTCTTCACCATGCCCTGCAGCGCCTCGGCGCTCCGCTCGGCCGAGTATTCCTGTATGGTGCCGATGACCGCGTTGAGCAGCAGCACGACGAAGATGAAGATGGCGTCCGACATCTCGTTTATGAAGACCGAGATGACACCGGCGATGAGCAGTATGTAGATGAGGGGACTGAGGAACTGCCGGAAGAAGACCTTCACCACCCCGGGCGCCTTTTCGCGGGGCAGGGTGTTAGGCCCGACCTTCTTCAGGCGCGCGGCCGCTTCCTTGTCCGTCAGGCCCGAGTCGGAGGCCCCCAGTTCTTCGACCAGTTCGTCGGCCTCGCGGAGATGCGGGTCCGCCACCGAGAACGGTTCCTTTTTATCTTTCATACGCCCTCCGGCCCCGCGAGAGCGGAGCAAGCGAAATATTATCCGGGATATCCCTGGAAAGCGGGCCGCTGCCGGCCCGTCCCTCGGGATCGTCCCCCCTTTCGCCATCTTAGCATAACTTCCGGAAATTTTGAAGAACGGGGAACGGGCCCTTTTTTTCCGCGGGGTTGCCGCGCCGCGAAAAATTATTGTAGAGTGGCCTCGGGTCGGGGGGACATCTAAAATATCGCGGAACGCGCGGCGTTAAAGCCGGGCGGGACGCTCATCCTTAACCCCGGCCACGGGGGGATGAAATGAAGAACGGAAGACGAACCGCGGTCGCGCCGCGGCGCGCCCGGACGGACGCCGGCCTGCTCAGGCGCATGGACGCCTACTGGCGCGCCGCCAACTACCTGTCCGTCGGGCAGATCTACCTGATGGACAACCCGCTGCTAAAGCGGCCGCTCGCGAAGGAACACATCAAGCCCCGGCTGCTGGGGCACTGGGGCACCACCCCGGGGCTTAACTTCGTCTACGTGCACCTCAACCGCGTTATAAAGGAGCGCGGCCTGGAGATGCTCTATGTCACCGGACCGGGTCACGGCGGACCGGCGCTGGTGGCCAATTGCTGGCTGGAAGGGACCTACAGCGAAGTGTATCCGAAGATCTCCCGCGACGAGGCGGGGATGAAGGAACTTTTCAGGCAGTTCTCCTTCCCGGGCGGCATTCCCAGCCACGTGGCGGCCGAGACCCCCGGCTCCATACACGAGGGAGGAGAACTGGGCTACTGCCTGGCCCACGCCTACGGCGCCGTGCTTGACAACCCGGGCCTGATAGCCGCCTGCGTTATCGGCGACGGCGAGGCGGAGACGGGCCCGCTGTCGGCCAGTTGGCATTCCAACAAGTTCCTCAACCCGGCCACCGACGGCACGGTACTGCCGATACTTCATCTCAACGGTTACAAGATAGCCAACCCGACGGTGCTCGCGCGCATACCGAGGGCCGAACTCCGGGACCTGCTCTCGGGCTACGGCTACAAGCCCTACTTCGTGGAGGGCTCCGATCCGGAGCGCATGCACCGGCAGATGGCGGGGACGCTCGACAGGATATTCGACGAGGTAGCGGATATAAAGGAGAAGGCGCGTCCGGACCGGCCGGGAAAGCGTCCGCGCTGGCCCATGCTGGTGCTGGCCTCGCCCAAAGGCTGGACCGGGCCGAAGAAAGTGGACGGGAAGAAAGCCGAGGGGTCCTGGCGGTCCCACCAGGTGCCCATGGCGGAGATGGGGAGCAACCCGGACCACGTGAGGCAGCTGGAGAAGTGGATGAAAAGCTACCGACCCGGGGAACTTTTCGACGAGAACGGCAGGCTGAAGCCCGAACTGGCCGAACTGGCCCCGGAGGGCAGGCTGCGCATGAGCGACAGCCCGCACGCCAACGGCGGCGCGCTGCTGCAGGACCTGGCCCTGCCGGATTTCCGGGACTACGCGGTGGACGTGCCCGCGCCCGGCGCCTCCATCGCCGAGACGGCCAAGGTGGCCGGGTATTTCCTGCGCGACGTGATGAAGCTCAACGCCAGGAGCCGCAACTTCCGCGTGATGGGCCCCGACGAGACCGCCTCCAACCGGCTGGACCCCCTCTTCGAGGTAACTGGCCGGGCGTGGATGGCGGAACGCCTGCCGGAGGACGATGACCTCTCGCCCGACGGCAGGGTGATGGAGGTGCTCAGCGAGCACCTCTGCCAGGGCTGGCTGGAGGGATACCTGCTGACGGGCCGGCACGGCCTCTTCTCCTGCTACGAGGCCTTCACCCACATCGTCGACTCCATGTTCAACCAGCACGCGAAATGGCTCAAGGTCAGCCGCGATATCCCCTGGCGCAAGCCGGTGGCCTCGCTGAACTACCTGCTCACCTCGCACGTCTGGCGCCAGGACCACAACGGCTTCTCGCACCAGGACCCCGGCTTCATCGACAACGTGATAAACAAGAAAGCCGAGATAGTGCGGGTATACCTGCCGCCGGACGCCAACACCATGCTGTCGGTGACCGACCATTGCCTGCGCAGCCGCGATTACGTCAACGTGATAGTGGCCGGCAAACATCCCATGCCGCAGTTCCTGGACATGGAGTCCGCCATAAGGCACTGCATCGCCGGGGCCGGCGTCTGGGAATGGGCCTGCAATAACGGCTGCGAGGAGCCCGACGTGGTGCTGGCCTGCGCGGGGGACGTCCCCGCGGTGGAGGTCCTGGCCGCGGCGGACCTGCTGCGGCGCGGACTGCCCTCGCTGAAGATAAGGGTGGTGAACGTGGTGGACCTGATGGTCCTGCAGCCGCCGGGCGAGCACCCGCACGCGCTCTCCGACGAGGCGTTCGACCGGATGTTCACGCCGGACCGCCCGGTGATCTTCGCCTTCCACGGCTACCCGTGGCTCATCCACCGGCTCACTTACCGCCGCCGGAACCACGGCAACATGCACGTCAGGGGCTACATAGAGGAAGGGACCACCACCACGCCTTTCGACATGGCAGTGCTCAACCGCCTGGACCGCTTCCACCTGGCGCTCGACGCGATCGAGCGCGCGGAGATACCCGGCCCGGAGGCGGCGGAACTCAGGCGGGACCTGACCAAAAAACTCGAGGAGCATCACCGCTATATCCGCGAAGCCGGCGAGGACATGCCGGAGATAAGGAACTGGCGCTGGCCCGCCGAAACGCCCAGGACGTCCGACAAGGAGGAAAAATGAGCAGGGAAAATCCGCTTAAGAAAGTAAGAGCGCTGGGGCAGGCGCCCTGGCTGGACTATATCCGCCGCGACCTGCTCGACGGCGGCGGCCTGCGCCGGCTCATAGAGGAGGACGGTTTGTGCGGCGTCACCTCCAACCCGGCCATCTTCGAGAAGGCCATCGCCGGCTCGGACCTTTATGACGAGGACGTCCGCCGGCTCTGGGACGAAGGCAGGAACGCCCGGGACATCTGCGACGAACTCACGCTGCGCGACGTGACCCGCGCCGCGGACGAGTTCCGGCCGCTCTGGGACAGGACGGACGGCGTCGACGGCTGCGTCAGCCTGGAGGTGAACCCGCACCTGGCCCGCAGGACCGAGGCCACGGTGGAGGAGGCGCGCAGGCTCTGGAAAGCCGCGTCCCGGCCCAATATCCTCATAAAGGTGCCCGCCACGCGGGAGGGCCTGCCCGCCATAAGGCAGCTTATCTCGGAAGGGATAAACGTGAACGTGACGCTGCTCTTCGGCCTGCGGCGATACCGCGAGACCGCCGAAGCCTACCTGGCGGGCCTGGCGGAGCGCGCCGCGCGGGGAGAGTCCCTGAAAGTGGCCTCCGTGGCCAGTTTCTTCCTGAGCCGCATAGACGTGATGGTGGACAAGATGCTGGAAGAAAAGG
>JAVVFK010000084.1:0-8859 GCA_032251015.1 Elusimicrobiales bacterium | reverse complement strand
CGGCGGCCTGCTGGCCGAGCGCGAGGACGGGGAGCGGTTCTACCTTTACAGGCGGCTGGGACCGCCCGAGGGCTACATAATCAGGTGGCGCGGCAGGTCCGCCGGCGAGATACTCTGCTGCTCGCCGGGGCGGCCCGGCCGGGCCAGCTGGCTGCTCTACAAGGGCGCCAGGGTGTCGGAGCAGGACCTGCTGGAAGTGGTGCGCGAACTGGGACGGGGCTGAAAAAGTATTGAACATGCCCGGTTTTTGTAGTACGATTCCCCTATGAGCCCGGCCCTCGCTTTACTGACCCTGCTTCTCTCCGTTGGCACCGCCGGCGCGGCCTCTTCGGCCTGGCCGCCCGCCCTGCAGCCGGACTCCGCCGGGGGAGTGCCTCCGGCCCTCCTTACCGCCGAGCCGCTGGACGCCTGCCCCAGATTCCGCCTTTTCTCCGGGAGCGAGGCCTATCCCGACCCGGATATCGCCATAAAGGACGTAACTCCTTTCCCCCCCGCGGACCTGCCGGCCTTCGCCGACGACCTGGACCGCGCGGGCCTGCTCCAGGCGCTCGGGACCAACCTGGCGTACTGGCGGGTGAAACCCGACTCTTTCAGGATAAAGGTCGGCGCCGACTATTTCGCCGCCCCGGCGATGCGCGCCGCCTCGGCCAGACTGCTGGAGATCTTCTCCTCCGGCCTGACGCCCGCCGAAGAGCGGGCCGCGCTGGCCGCGGAGTTCCGCGCCTACCGCGCCGTGGCCGACGACGGATCAGGGCGGCATTCGCCGCAGTCGGTGCCGGGAGCACTGCGACCGGCCGGCTCCGGCGGCGTGGTCTTCACCGGCTATTACGAGGCCGAGATCCCCGCGACGCGGGTCCCGACGGCGGAATCGCGCTACCCTCTCAACCTGCGCCCCGCCGACCTGGTCAAGACCACGCCGGCGATGGGAGTGAATTTCGACTACGGCCGTTACGTGGACGGCGTCATGCGGCGCCACCTCGCCTCCGGCGAGATCTACGCCGGCGGCCTGACGGGCCAGGGGCTGGAGGCGGCCTGGTCGGCCCACCCGTCCCATATCATGCTGGCCCAGATACAGGGCTCGGGCGTGCTGCGCTTTCCCGACGGCGACATCATGAAGATAGGTTTCGACGGGGCCAACGGCCACGCCTTCAAGAGCGTGCAGCGGCTGCTGATGGACTGCGGCGAGATACCGTCGATGAACTTCCAGGATTTCATAGCCTACCTCTCCCGCCAGGAGAACGGCCGCGAGGAGCGGCTGGTCTCGCTCAACCCGCGCTATATCTTCTTCCGCGTCAAGGACAGGGACTCCCAGCCGCAGGGCGCCATGGGGACGCCGCTGGTGCCGGGCCGCTCCATAGCGGTGGATCCCAAGCCGGTACCCTACGGGCTGGCGGTCGTCATGAAGACGCGGCGGCCGGTGGCCCAGCCTGGCGGCGGGCTGTCCTTCCGGGATGTTACCAGGATGGCGGCCACTCACGATACCGGTTCCGCGATACGCGGGCCGGGGCGGGTGGACATCTTCTGGGGCGGCGGCCCCGTCGCCGAGCGGGAGGCCAGTTCCATGAAGGCCTCCGGCGAGCTCTACCTCATACTTCCCAAATAAAAACCGATTGTTTCCTTATATAAATGAAAACCGCCCGGGGAGGGCGGTATATAAATAAGGAGCGGGGCCAGACCTGTTAATATAGGCGCCCCGCTCCAAAAATAGTATAGCAGACGCTCAAAAACTGTCAAGACCCGGAAAAGACCTATTTTCCCCGGGACGCCCGAAGCTTCCTGGATATCTCGTAGAACGCCACCGCCGCCGCGGCCGAGGCGTTGAGGCTCTCGACGCCGCCCAGCTGCGGTATGGAGATCAGCCGGTCGCAATGCTCCTTGGTCTTAAGGTGAAGACCCTCCCCTTCCGACCCCACCAGTATCAGCCCCGGGAAAGCGTAATCCACCTTATCCAGCGGCTCCCCTTCCACGTCCAGGCCGTATACCCAGACGCCGCGCTCCTTGAGGTCGATTATAGTCGAGTTAAGGTTGCCCACCGGCACGATATTGAGCTTCTCCAGCGCGCCGGAGGAGGTCTTCTGCACGGTCGGGGTTATGCCCACCGTGCGCCGCTCGGGCAGCAGCACCGACGAGACGCCGAAACAGGACGCGCTGCGCAGTATGGCTCCCAGGTTCATGGGATCGGTTATGCCGTCCACGCCCGCCCACAGGAAACTTTTGGGGTCCGTCTCCAGCGACAGGGCCTCGGCTGAGGAATAATGGCGCAGCGGCTCCACCTCCAGTACTATGCCCTGGTGATTGGCCCCGGGCGCGTACTTCTCCAGCACGCGGTTATCCACGAACTCCACGCGTATGCCCTTTTTCCTGGCCAGGTCGGCCGCGGCCGAGCCCTTCCCCTTGCCGCGCGCCGCCATGACGCGGAATATTTTCCGCCGCCCGCCGCTTATGACCTCTTCGGCCGTATTCGCCCCGTAAAGATATTCGCTCATGAACATGCCTTCTTAAGAAGCCGGGCGGAAAGATCGGCCCGGCCGAATGATGAACCCACTCCCATCGCGGCCCTGACCTCACAGGACCTGGGGGAGACCTTCTTGAGCTTGCCCGTGGCGGCCGACAGCGGCACGCTGGTGAACTCGGAGCCGTGCACCGCGACCATGCGGCCGAAGCGGCGGGCCGCTATAAGCTCGGCCGCGCCGGCGCCGAAACCGGTGGCCAGCCACCTGTCGAAGGGAGTCGGCTCGCCGCCGCGCTGCAGGTGGCCCAGCACCACCACGCGGGCCTCTATGCCGGTGCCCTGTTCTATCATGTCGGCTATCCGGTATGATACTCCGCCCAGCCGCAACGGGTCGGTGGACCCCTCTACCGTCTTGAGGATGGTCATCCCACCGCCCTCGGGGGCGGCTCCCTCGCTGACCACGACTATGCTGAAATTCTTGCCGCGGCGCTGGCGTTCCTTTATCGCCGCCACCACGTCGGCGGGGCGGTACTTTATCTCGGGCAGCAGGATCACGTCGCCGCCGCCGGCGATGCCGGCGCGCAGCGCTATCCAGCCGGCGTAACGCCCCATCGTCTCCACTATCAGTACGCGGTCGTGCGCCTCGGCCGTGGTATGCAGCCGGTCCACCGCCTCGGTGGCGACCTTGAGGGCGGTGTCAAAGCCGAAGGTGAAATCCGTGGCGGAGAGGTCGTTGTCTATGGTCTTGGGCACGCCTACCACCGGCAGGCCGAGCTTATGAAAGCGCAGCGCCATGCTCTGCGTGCCGTCGCCGCCTATGGTCACCAGCGCGCCCAGGCCCAGTTTTTTAAAATTGCGGATGGACCGCTCCGTCATGTCGGCCGGCGCCGAAGGGGAGCCGTGGGGCGGCAGCGTATAGGAGAAGGGATTGGCGATATTGCTGGTGCCCAGTATCGTGCCGCCGCGGATGATGATGCCTGAGACGTCCTTGTCGGTCAGCCGCCGGCGCTCGTCCTCCACGAAGCCTTTAAAACCGTCGAGGTAGCCGTAGACCTCCCAGCCGCGCCGCAGCGCGGACTTGGTCACGGCGCGGATGACCGCGTTGAGGCCGGGACAGTCCCCGCCGCCTGTAAGTATGCCTATTTTCATCGGGTCACCCCCGTCAGAGTATGGTCGGGTAAGCGTGCTCCCGCTCGCGCGAGATTATATAGAGCACCGCCGCCAGGATATGGGCCGGGTGGGCCAGGCGCGCGTAGTTGTATTCCAGGTGTATCTGGAAACGGTCCGCGGAAGTCGGGTCCAGGAAGACGTAGCCGGCGCGGCGCTCCTGGGCGAAGATGCCGTAATGTTTGCGCAGCCGGCCGCCCTGCGCGCCGAAGAACCGGCAGGCCTTGCTTATAGACGGCGCGTCGTCCCGCACGGCGAAGACCACCAGGTTGTCGGTATCGACGAACTCCCAGTAACGCCCGTCCTTGTCCGCCTTCTCCACCAGCCTGGCGACCTCCTTGCCGTTGCCGTCGCGCAGCAGGCCGTAGGCGTTCTCGGGCTTCACGGTGAAGATCTTGGTGGACTGGTGATCGTATATCTCCAGCGCTTCCTTGCGCACGGCGCGTTTATAGAGGCCGAAGATCACCGGCAGCAGGAAGAGCAGGTCGGGCACGGAGGCGATAAGCCGTCCGCCCGGCAGGCTCAGCATGAAGTTGGTCAGCGGGTTCTCTCCCGGCGCCAGGCCGGCGAAGGCCCATACCAGGTGGAACAGGACGAAGCCGTAGAAACCCGCGGCCAGCCAGATGTCGTGAGAGAAGTCGTAGTAGGCGCCCAGGCTCTGCTTCTGCCGCGTCAGTATGCGGTACTCCGCCTCTTTGGCGGAAGAATGCTTCGAGATCAGGAAAGGGAAGAAGAAGTCCGGCGGCATATCCGCGGGCGGCAGGGCTATCCGGGGATTCCGGTACTTGGCCGCGCTGGAACGCGCCAGTGCCGCGCCGATGAGCCAGAGTCCGACGATGAGCCCGGCCAGCCATACCGGCAGCGGCGAACGGTTTATGTACGGCGGCTCCTTGGAACCGGCCGACTCGGAGAGCCTCGTTATAAGGCCCGCGGCGGCCTCGGCCATATTGGGCCCGGACGGCGGGGCGGTCTCGCCGTCGGCCGCGGCGGTGGATCCCTCGGTTTTGAAAACGTCGTCTATCGATACCGCGGGAGCGCTGGCCACCATGACGGCCGTGCCCGTCGAATCCTCGGCGCCGTCGCGGAACACCTGCACGCCGGAGAACTCGTCGGCGGGCTCCACCTTCGGCACCCTGCTGGCGGTCTTGCGCGGCTTGCGCGGGGCCGGGGACTTGATGACCTCGCCCGGCTTGCGGAAACGGCCCAGCATGTTGCGGAAGGCGGTCTCGTCCACGCCTCGGGCGGAGACGGCGTAGGATTTCTCGTCGTAGGTGAGGAAGGAGATATAGGCCGGCGAGCCCATTGCGTCGTAGCGGACATAATAGGCCGTGGTGACGCCGCGTATCGGGACCGGCTTGACCTCCCCGGAGATGGTATTGCCCTTGGAGCGCAGCGAATCGACCTGCTCCTTCACGCGGGCCTTGAGGTAATAGTCGCTCAGCTCCGACTCGAGCTTGGTGAACTCGGCGAACGAATCCCTCCGGCCCAGGCGAAGTATGACAGCGGGATCGTTGCTCTTCTCCACGGCCCAGCCGGCTGGAAAATCTATCTCGAAGTTGGACGCCGAATCCCTGAACACCTCGGCCGGGAGGGCGGTCGGAAAGCAGCAGGCGAGCAGCAGCGTGATGAGGGCTTTCATCATAATTGAGAATTACCATTATAACAATTTTACCTTGAACGCAAAGGACCTCTCCTGCTCCCCGCGGCGGCCCCGGCGCGGCCCGTTTTTTATTAACGGAGGGCAAGTTGACAACTAAAATTTAGGTTTGTAATATAAATTTGCGGTTATTTACCGGTTTCGTTTCAGACGGGGCCAGGTCCCCCCTACAACAAACAAAGGAAAGAAATCATGTCCAAAACAGCTGTGGCTGAGAAAAGCGGTACCTCAGTACATAAGTACATTGAAGACGTCATGCAGGGCGTCATCGCCAAGAACCCCGGCGAGAAGGAATTCCACCAGGCGGTCAAGGAAGTCCTCGAGACCCTCGCCCCCGTACTGGAGAAGAATCCCCAGTACATGAAGGCCAAGATCCTGGAACGGATCGTCGAGCCCGAGCGCGTCGTGACTTTCCGCGTGCCATGGCAGGACGACAAGGGCGAGGTACAGGTTAACCGCGGCTTCCGCGTGGAATACAACAGCGCCATCGGCCCGTACAAGGGCGGCCTGCGCTTCCACCCCTCCGTCAACGCCAGCATCCTCAAGTTCCTGGGCTTCGAACAGATCTTCAAGAACGCCCTGACAACTCTGCCCATGGGCGGCGGAAAGGGCGGCTCCGACTTCGACCCCAAGGGCAAGAGCGACTCCGAAGTGATGCGCTTCTGCCAGAGCTTCATGACCGAGCTGTTCCGCCACATCGGCCCCGACACCGACGTGCCGGCCGGCGACATCGGCGTGGGCGGCCGCGAGATCGGCTACATGTTCGGCCAGTACAAGCGCCTCAAGAACGAGTTCACCGGCGTGCTGACCGGCAAGGGCATCGCCTGGGGCGGCTCGCTGATACGCCCCGAAGCCACCGGCTTCGGCGTGGTCTATTTCGCCGAGGAACAACTCAAGACCAAGGGCACCAGCTTCAAGGGCAAGACCGTCGCGGTCTCCGGCTTCGGCAACGTGGCCTGGGGCGCCGTGCAGAAGGTCAACGACCTGGGCGGCAAGGTGGTCACCATCTCCGGCCCCGACGGCTATATACACGATCCCGAGGGCGTCTCCGGCGAGAAGTGGGAATACATGCTCCAGCTCCGCGCCAGCGGCCAGGACATCGTGGCCCCCTACGCGGACAAGTTCAAGGGCTCCACGTTCCACGCCGGCAAGCGGCCGTGGGAGGTAAGGGTGGACGTGGCCCTGCCCTGCGCCACCCAGAACGAGCTCAATGAACAGGACGCGCAGAACCTGCTCAAAAACGGCGTGATGTGCGTAACCGAAGGAGCCAATATGCCCTGCGTCCCGGAGGCCGTCACGGCCTTCCAGAAAGCGGGCATACTGTTCGCCCCGGGCAAAGCGTCCAACGCCGGCGGCGTGGCCACCTCGGGTCTCGAGATGAGCCAGAACAGCATACGCATGAGCTGGAGCCGCGAGGAAGTGGACAAGCACCTGCGCGGCATCATGGTGAGCATCCACAACGCCTGCGTGACCGCCGCCAAGGAAGCCGGGCAGCCCGGCAACTACGTGCTCGGCGCCAACTGCGCGGGCTTCAAGAAGGTCGCCGAGGCCATGATGGCCCAGGGCCTGGTCTAAGAAACCTTAGATCCCGACGAAAGAGGGCGGAGCCGCAAGCTCCGCCCTCTTTATTTTCCCGCGCGGCAACGTTTTGATACTATGTAGCGGGGGGGAGCGGAGGAAATAATGAACGGATTCGAACTATACCTTATCGCGGGTTTCGCGGGCGGCGTCGTACGCGGTCTGGCCGGCTTCCTCAAGAACCTTAAGAAAGAAAAGCGTCCCCGGTTCGACTGGCCCTATTTCGGGTCCACGGTGTTCGTTTCCGGCATCATCGGCGGCGCGGCCGGCGCCTTCATGGAGGGAAACTGGAAAACGGCCTTCCTGGCCGGCTATGCCGGCATCGACTTCCTGGAGAACGCCTATAAATCCAGCCCGCTGGCCGGGCTGGCCAAGTCCCGGTAACAAAAGCGGATAAGATGAGAAAAGTGCTCGTAAAAGCCGCCGTCATACTTCTTCTGTCGGAAACGGCGGTGATGGCCCTGCTGTGGTATTCCGGCATAGCCCACAGTCCGATAGGAATAATCCTGGACCCCCTGCTGATGGCCCTGGTCGCGCTGGCCCCGATATATTTCCTGCTCCGCGCCGAAAGAAAGGCGATGGCCCGGCGCGAACTGCTCGACGCCAAACTGCACAGGATAGTGGACGGCCTCTGGAGCGCCTCGCTTCACACGCTCTCCGAGACCGAGTTGCTCTCAACCATACTAAAAGAGATCCTGGACAATTCCCCCATCTCCACCGTCCGCAAGGGCGCCATCTTCCTGGCGGAGGGAGAGCTCCTGGTCCTCAAAACCGAACAGGGCTTCAGCGAGGAACAGAAGCGCATGTGCGGCGAAGTGGGGTCGGGCCGCTGCCTCTGCGGCAGGGTGCTGGAGAACGGCGAGCCTGTCTTCGCGTCGGAGGTGGACGACCGTCACGATAACGAATTCCCCGACATGGAGCCGCACGGGCATTATTGCTTTCCCATAAAATCCGCGGGGCGCGTGGTGGGCGAGCTCAACCTCTACCTGGAAGCCGGCCACGCGCGGGACGCGGCAGAGGAGCGCTTCCTCTCCTCCGTCTGCGCCATAATCGCCCGCATCCTGGAGGGCAAGAAACTGGAACGCTCTCTTTTCCGGATGCAGAAGACCGAGGCGCTCAACCGCTTCGCCGCCGGCATAGCCCATGACCTCAACAATATACTGGGGGCCATCCGCGGCTTCAGCGAAGTCGCGGGACGCTGTCTGCCGAAGGGCTCCGAGACGGCGGACGATATGCGCGAGATATCCTCAGCCGTCGATCGCGGCGAGTCGCTGACGCGCCGGCTCAAGCTCTTCGCCAGGCAGGAGACCGAGAAGCCCGAGGTGTTCGACCTCAACGCCACGGTGAACGGCCTGGGCGGGATGCTGCGCCGGCTGATGGGAGGCGTGAGCGTCGAACTCAAAACTTCCGGCCAGCCTCTGCAGGTGAAGGCCGTGCGCGGGCAGCTGGAGCAGGTGCTCATGAACCTGGCGGCGAACGCGCGCGACGCCATGCCCGGCAAAGGCGTCTTCTCCGTGGAAACCATCGCGCAGGAGATATGCTTCACCGCCTCCCGCCGGTGCCTGAAGGCCGCAAAACTGACGGTCTCCGATACCGGAAGCGGGATGACCGAGGAGCAGCTGGAAAAGGTCTTCGAGCCTTTCTATACCACCAAGGGGCGGGAGGAAGGAAGCGGGCTGGGTCTTGCCGTGGTGCAGGGGATAGTCCAGCAGCACGGCGGCGAGATATTTACCCGCAGCGCTCCCGGCAAAGGCACCGCCTTCGACATCTATCTGCCGCTGGCGGACTAACCCCTTTATTTCCCGGGGCTAATTTATTAAAGTTATCTCCGTAAGGAGAACGCCATGTCAAAGATACTTGTTGTAGACGATATACCGGCGATAACCGATTTTTCCAAGGAATTCTTCGAGGATTTCGGCCACGAAGTGCGCGTAGCCGACACGGCGACCGGCGCCATCGCGACTCAGCGCGAGTTCAGGGCCGAGGTCATCCTCCAGGACCTCAA
>JAVVFK010000083.1:0-9261 GCA_032251015.1 Elusimicrobiales bacterium | reverse complement strand
GCTGGGCGCGATGAGCCAGCGCCTTGTCCGGAAGGTCTGCCCGCAGTGCGCGCAGAAGGCCGCCCCGCCGTCGGAGGCCGTGGTTAACGAGTTCGTCAAGAACATGGACCCCAACGAGGCCAGAATCGTCAAGGAACTCATACTCCGTCCCGCCGCCGACTACAAGGTGGAGAAGGGCTGCCCCGCCTGCCGCAATACCGGCTACCTGGGCCGCACCGGCATCTTCGAGCTCATGCTAATGAGCGAGGAGGTCCGCAAGCAGGTGCTCGACCACGCGCCGACCGATCTTATCAAGCGCTCCGCGCTGCAGTCCGGCAAGATGCGCACGCTGCTGATGGACGGCATAACCAAGGCCCGGGCCGGCGTAACCACGCTCTCGGAAGTCATCCGCGTCACCGCCACGATGGTGTAAGCCGGTCATGGCGCGGGGGCTCCGGACTCTACAGGGACGGAGCCCCGTTTTTTTGGAATTATCCCTATATGAAAACCCTTGTGATGAAATTCGGGGGGACCTCGCTCGCCGACCCCGGCAAACTCCGCCTGGCCGCCGGACGCGTCAAGGCGGCCCGCCGGGCCGGCTTCGCCGTCGCCGCCGTGGTCTCGGCCCCGGGCGAGGTGACCGACGAACTGCTCGCCCTGGCGGCAGAAATCTCGCCCAAGGCGCCGGCCCGCGAACTGGACGCGCTGCTCTCCTGCGGGGAATTAATGAGCGCCGCGCTTCTGGCCTCCGAGCTGGAGGGGACGGGGGTCCCGGCGGTCTCGCTGACGGGCGCCCAGGCCGGATTCCTGACGGATGACGCCTTCGGTTCCGCGCGGGTCCTTAAAATTTCGCCGGCGCGGCTTAAAAAAGAACTGGCCGCCGGCCGCGTTGCCGTGGTCTGCGGCTTCCAGGGCGCCGACCGGCGCGGGAATGTCACTACGCTGGGTCGCGGCGGCTCGGACCTGACCGCGGTGGAACTGGCCCACGCGCTCAAAGCGGAGTCCTGCGAACTGCTCACCGACGTCAAAGGCGTCTATTCGGCCAACCCCTCGCTGGTCCCGGAGGCCCGCAAGGTGCCCGCCATGACCTACGCGGAACTAGAGCGCCTGGCCCTCTTCGGTACGGAAGTGCGCCAGCTCAGGGCCGTCCGGCGCGCGGCGCGCCTGGGCGTCAGGCTCCATATCCGTTCGGCTTTCCACCGTGAACCCGGGACCGTCGTTTCAGACAGGGCACCGGGACGCAGGGTCTGCCTCTCGCTTCATAACGGGCCGTCCGGTCCCGAGGCCGCCGCCGTCGCTTCCGGGATCAGCAACTCCGTCCTGGAGGCGGCCGCCCGGCGGGCCGGAGCCGTCTCCCTGCGCCGGCAGCGCGGGGTTCTTCTGATAAAGCCCGGCGGCAAGGGCCACGCCGGCCTGCTAAGACTCCTTCATTCGGAACTGGCCGCGGAAGGCGCGATAAGGTGACCCCGGAACTTACCGGCGAGAGTTCCGGCAAATACCCGTGCCCGGAATGCGGGGAAGAGAACAGCACCGAACGGGAATTCTGCTGGAAATGCTTTACCCGCCTCATCTCAAGAGAGCAGGCCGCAGGCGCCGCTCTCGAGGCGGAAATAGCCGGGATGCCGGGCGGAGCGGTCCCGTCGGCGGCGCCGGCGCGGGCCTGGGGAATCGCGACCGCCGCCCTGCTGCCGGTCTTCATCACGCTGCGGATACTGCTCGCCGAAGAGCCGGCCTTCATCTTCATACTCGACCACGTCAACCTGGCCTTCCACGAGGCCGGGCACCTCATCTTCGGGATCTTCGGCGAATTCATACATTATCTCGGGGGCACGCTCAGCCAGTTGCTCTGGCCGCTCGTCTGCCTTTTCCATTTCCGCCGCAGGGGGGAACTCTTCTCGGCGGACCTCTGCCTCTGGTGGACGGGACAGAACCTGCTTAACATAAGTTTTTACGCCGCCGACGCCATAAAGCAGGAACTGCCGCTGGTCGGGGGAGGCGTGCACGACTGGACCTACCTGCTCACCGAAACGGGCCTTATCGCGAGGACGGAGCTGGTCGGGAGAACGATAGCTTTCGCCGGGGCGCTGGTCTGCGCCTGGGCGCTGGCCAGGATATTCAGGCGGGCGCTGTTGCCGGAAAGCGCCGCCGATTGACACCCGGGCCCAAATCTATTAGATTTATGCATATGAGAGGCGCCGTAAAATCGGTTTTCGGTTTCTTCTGGGCCGTATCCACGGCCTTTCTAGCCTACCTGGCTTATATCGTAGTGCAGACGGAGCATAACCCCTCCATCATCTGGGGATGGCTGGTCCTCTGCGGACTCACCTTCGTCGGGGCCACGCTGCTGGCCGCCACCGTATTCTTCGCGGCACCGCCGCGGGAAGAGTAAATGTCCGGAAATTCTCTGCTGGTGCGCGGGGGCTCCGTCCTCCGCGGCGGCTCGCTCGTGCGCGCGGACATACTCTGCCGCAACGGCAGGATAGCGTCCATAGGGCGCGGCCTGAAGTCCCCGTCGGGAGCGCCGGTACTGGACGCCTCCGGCCTGCTGGTCCTGCCCGGCGTGATCGACGCCCATGTTCATTACCGCCTGCGCCTGGGGCCGCGCAGCTGGAACGACGACACCTTCGAAAGCGGCTCCGCAGCCGCGCTGCTCGGCGGCGTGACCACGGTCGTCGATTATACGGGCCAGGGACGCGGCGTCCCGCTTCTGAAAGGATTGGAGGACCGCCTGGCCGAAGCGGAGGGCCGTCTGCATTGCGACTACGCCTTCCATTGCGTGGTGCCTTCCTGGAGCGCACTGCGGGATCCTGCCGCACAGATCGCGCGGCTGGTCAGGGACGGCGCACCCACTTTCAAATTCTTCTCCGCCTACGCCGCCCGGGGCCTGATGACCGGCGCCGAAGAGCTCTGCGGCGCGCTTAAGGCCTCGCGCGGGACCGGCGCGCTGATATGCCTGCACGCCGAGAACGGACCGGTGATAGACCTTCTCTCGGCCAGGCCCCCGAAGGCGCCCGGCGCCTTCACCCTCGCGCTCACCCGCCCGCCGGCCACCGAATGGTCGGCCGCCGCTTCGGCCGCCGCCTGGGCCGGGCATACCGGCGGGGAACTCTACCTGGTGCACGTCTCCCATTCGCTCACCGCCGATATCGCGCGGCAGGCACGGGCGCTGGGGGCCCGCGTCTACGTGGAGACCTGCCCGCAGTACCTGGCGCTCGACGAAAGCCTGCTGCGGCGGCGCGACGGACATCTTTATTCCTGCTGCCCTCCGCTGCGCGAGAAGGCTTCCGCCGCGGGACTATGGCGCGCGGCCGCCGCCGGCGACGTGGACGTTATAGCCACCGACAGCTGCGCCTTCACCCGGGCCCGCAAGGAAGCCTGGCGGGGGGACCTCTCGAAGCTGCCGATGGGTCTGCCGGGAACGGCCACGCTGCTGCCGCTGGTCTATACCCTGGGAGTAAGGAAAGGGAAAATTTTGCTGGCCAGGATGGTCGAACTGCTCTGCGCCGGTCCCGCCCGCGTAATGGGCCTTTACCCGCGCAAAGGCGTGATACGGGAGGGTTCGGACGCGGACTTCGCGCTGATAGACCCGCGCGCGCCGAAGGCCGCGGACTGGCGCGCCCTCGGCCACGCGTCGGACTACTCACCCTACCAGGGGATGAAGCTTTACGGTTTCCCGCGGCACACCGTGCTGCGCGGGCGGGTCGTCATGTCGGAAGGAAAACTCGTTTCGCCTGCCCGACCGGGCGGCGTTTATCTGAAAAGAAAAAGACTTTAGGACCGGCCGGCCCGGACGGCGCGCCGGAAATAGGCCCGGGCGGACGAGATGTCCCCGTCTATCGCCCTGACCAGCGCTTCCCTGGAGGGGAATTTCTCCTCCTCCCTTATACGTTTGAGGAACTCCACTTCCACCGTCTCCCCGTATATCTCACGGGAGAAATCCAGTATATGCGCCTCGAGCAGCATCCGGCCGCCCAGCGTGTTCACCGTCGGGCGGCGGCCGCAGTTGGCCACGCAGGCGAACTCCTCGCCGTCCACGCGGCAGCGCGCGGCGAAGATGCCGGGGGGCAGTATCTTGAGCGGGTCCGCGCCTATATTGGCCGTCGGGTAGCCCAGCTTCCTGCCAAGACCCGCGCCGCGTATCACGGCGCCCCTTACGGAATAATTGCGGCCCATACAGGCGGCCGCCCTCTCCACGCGGCCTTCCCACAGCAGTTCGCGCAGCAGGGTGGAAGAGATCTTCCTGCCGCCGCGCGAGACGAAAGGCACCGAGCGGAAGAGCATCCCTTGCCGG
Organism: Elusimicrobiales bacterium; assembly: GCA_032251015.1. Taxonomy (GTDB): domain Bacteria; phylum Elusimicrobiota; class Elusimicrobia; order Elusimicrobiales; family UBA9959; genus UBA2231. The sequence continues at coordinate 4,991 of JAVVFK010000083.1, read as the reverse complement.
CGGCAGGCCGCGCGCAGGAAATCCGCGCCGCCCGAGCGGCCGCGCCCGAAGGCGAAATCGGCGCCTACGCAGAGGCCGTCGGCGCGGAACCTGCCGCGGATGATCTCCGCGAAGAAGGATTCCGCGTCCATGGAGGCTATCTCGTCGGTGAAAGGCACGGAGGTTATGGAATCCAGGCCCAGCCCGCGCAGTATGGCCTCCCGTTCGGAGGGGAGCGTCACCAGGCAGTTCTCGTGGGTCCCGGCGAAGACGAACTTGGGGGGAAGGGGGAAATATACCAGGGAATTCTTCCAGCCGCGCGCGCGGCCCTCGGCGACGGCCGCCTTTATCAGCCGGACATGGCCCAGGTGGACGCCGTCGAAGGCGCCGATGGTGAGGCAGGAGCGCCTCATCGCCCGCTCCCGGCATCGGCGGGGGACACCATGCGGCATGGTGTCCCAGTACCGGTCGGCGGCAGCAGGCGCGCGGCCACGTCTTCCCTGGGGGCAGAGCGCAGGAATTCGGCCGTCGCGGCGTCCTCCACCCTCCAGCCGGCCACCCGGGTACGGCGCAGCGCGGCCAGGTGGCCGCCGCAGCCGAGCGCCGCGCCCAGCTCGTGGGCCACGGAACGGATATAGGTACCGCCGGCGCATTCTATCGCGAAATCTATGAAGGGCGGGGCCCATTCCCATGAGAGCCAGCGCAGTTCCACTTCCCGTTTCACGACGGGCATCGCCTCTTTCCTGCGGGCCATTTTATAAAGCTGCCGGCCTCCCACCCTGACGGCGGAGTAAGGCGGGACCTGCTGGATCATCTTTCCTTCGAAGGCGGGGATGGCGGCCGCTATGGCCTCCCGCGTCACGGAAGACGGGTCGGCGGAAGCGAGCATCTCGCCCTGGGCGTCCCAGGTGTCGGTGACCTCGCCCAGCCGGACGCGGCCGGTATAGGTCTTGGCGCAGCCCTGCAGAGAGGACTGGATCTTGGTCGCGGCGCCCGAGAGCATCACGAGAAGACCGGTGGCCATCGGGTCCAGCGTGCCGGTATGCCCGATATGCCTGTGCCCCAGCGCCCTGCGGAGCAGGGAGACGGCGTCGTGGGAGGTTATGCCGCCGGGCTTGTCGAAGAGGAAGATGCCCGAGGCGGCGGGGGAGAGCATGGGATGGACCTAGGCAGTCTTGAGGAGAGGCAGCGCCGCGGCCAGGACCTTTTCCCTGGCCTCGGGCAGCGTGGCCTTCATGCGGCAGCCTGCCGCGTTGCGGTGGCCGCCGCCGCCGAACTGGCGGGCGAGGTGGCTGACGTCGGCGTGGCCGCGCGAGCGGAACGTGACGTTGACGCGCTCGGGGTCCTCGCGGAAAAGTATGGACATTTTGACGCCCGGCACCATGGTGCCGTAGTTGATGACGTTCTCGCTGTGCTCGCTCCGGGCCGAGAATACCTCGAAGTCGGATTCTTTCAGAGTCATGACCGCCAGGCGGCCGCCGTTGAGCAGTTCCAGGCTCTCCAGCGCCCGGCCGAGGATCTTCATCGCCTCGAAGGCCTTGGTGGCGTAGAGCAGATCGTTGATGCGGGAGAATTTGAAGCCCGTCTGCATCAGGCGCGCCGCGACGTCGAGCGTCCTGGGGCTGGTTGCCGGGAAATGGAAGCGGCCGGTGTCGGTAACTATGCCGGTGTAGAGCGCCGTAGCCTCGGTCTTGTTGATGTCCACCTTCATATCGTAGAGCAGGCGGTAGATGATCTCCGCGGTGGAGGAGGCGTGCATATCCAGCACGTTGACGTCGCCGTAGGCCAGAGAGGTCTTGTGATGGTCTATGTTCACCACGGTGCCCACCCGTTTGAGGACATCCTTGATATCCTCGCCGCCGCGGTCCGGGGTGGAACACTCCAGCAGTATCGCCGCTTCGAAAGAACCCCGGGGAGGCTTCCCGATCTTTATGGATTTGACGTTGCGCAGGAAACCGAGGTTGGCCGGCACCGGGTCGCGGGAATAGAGGTAGACCTTCTTGCCCAGGCGCTTGAGGACCGAGCCGATGGCCAGCATGGAACCGATCGTGTCCCCGTCCGGGTTCACGTGGCCCGCCAGGAAGAAGGTCCGGGAGTCGGCTATGACCTTCTCGAGCTTGTTTAGCTCTTCTTCAAAGTTCAGTTCCGCCGGTTTTTTTCTCATCGCCCTGATCCTCGCCCTGCGGGGGATTGTCCTCGCCCTGCGGGGGCTTTTCCAGGTCTATCTTATGGAAGAGTTTCTCCAGCTTGGCCGCTTCCGCGGGCGTGTCATCGTAGCGGAAGGCCAGGTTGGGGATGTACTTCAGGCGCAGGCGCCTGCGCAGGCTCTCCCTTATGTCGCGCACGGCGCGCTGAAGGATGAGCCCGGTCCTCTCCCGGTCCTGGGGGGAACCCAGGACCGAGTAGAAGACGGCCAGGTCCTTGCCGTCCGGCGAGATCTTCACGCCGGTTATGGTGACCATGCCGCTGGAGTTGAGGCCGTTGACGTTCCTGAGCGCGAGGTTGACCTCGGCCAGGAACAGTTCGTTGAGCCTCTCCGAGCGTTTAAACATTGGTCGTTATCCGCCTTACGCGCTCTTCCCTGGTGATGGCTTCCAGAACGTCGCCGGCCTGGAAGTTCTTCACGCCCTCGAGCAGTACGCCGCACTCCAGGCCCTTCTCCACCTCGCGCACGTCGTCCTTGACGCGCTTGAGTCCGGAGATCTTGCCGGTGCCCACCACCTCGCCGCCGCGCACTACGCGCACGGGCTGGTTGCGGACGATCTTGCCTTCCTTGACCTGGGAGCCGGCCACGCGGCCCGAGCTGAGGTCGAAGATCTTGAGTATCTCCGCCCTGCCGGTAACGGTCTCCACTATCTCGGGCTCGAGCATGCCGCTCATCGCGGCCTTTATGTCCTCGAACAGTTCGTAGATCACCTTGTACGAGCGGATCTCGACGCCGGCTTCCCTGGCGGCTTCCTCCACCTTGGAATCGGCGGAGGTGTTAAAGCCGAAGATGACGGCGTTGGAGGCTTTCGCCAGCAGCACGTCGGACTCGGTCACGTTGCCGACCCCGGAGTGGAGGATATGTATCGCCACTTCCTGCGTGCTGAGCTTCTCGAGCGAGTCCTTGATGGCCTGCAGCGAGCCGAAGACGTCGGTCTTAAGGACCACGTTGAGCGTCTTGAGCAGCTTCTGTTCGACCTGGGACTTGAGCGAGAGCAGCGTGACGTGCCTCTGGTGTATGAGCGCGTCCTGCTTCTTGTGCATCTTGCGGGTCTCGGCCACGTGACGGGCTTCCTTGTCCGATCCGTAGATCCGGAACATGTCGCCCGCGTGCGGGACGTCCCCGGTTATGCCCAGTATCTCGCCGGGCATGCTGGGGGAGAGCGAATCCAGCCTGCGGCCGCGGTCGTCCACTATGGCGCGGACCTTGCCGCTGGCCGTGCCTACCACGAAAGGCTGGCCGACCTTTATGGTGCCGCCCGTGCAGACGACGGTGCAGACTATGCCGCGCTTGGAGTCCAGCTTGGCCTCCACGACGATGGCCTGGCCGGGCTTGTCGGGGTTGGCCTTGAGCTCCATGAGTTCGGCCTGTATGCTGACCATCTCCATCAGCTTCTCCACGTTGGTGCGCTGACGGGCGGAGATCTCCACCATGACGGTCTTGCCGCCCCATTCCTCGGGGTTCAGGCCGTAACCGGCGAGCTGCTGCTTTATGCTCTGCGGATTGGCCGTCGGCAGGTCCATCTTGTTGATGGCCACTACTATCGGCACATTGGCCGCCTTGGCGTGGTTGATGGCCTCCAGGGTCTGCGGCATGACGCCGTCGACGGCGGAGACCACCAGCACGACCATGTCGGTGACCTTTACGCCGTGCGCGCGCATGGCGGTGAAGGCCGCGTGGCCGGGGGTGTCGAGCACCGTTATCTGGCCCTTGGAGGTCTTAACGGTGTAGGCGCCGATATGCTGCGTTATCTGGCCGGCCTCGCCTTCCGCGACGTTGGACTCGCGCAGCGCGTCGAGCAGCGTGGTCTTGCCGTGGTCGACGTGGCCCATGATCGTGATGATCGGGAAGCGGGGTTTGAGCGTGGCGGGATCGTCCGTCTCGGCCTCTTCCGCCGCCTTCGCCTCGTCGTCGTAGAGCTCCGCTATCTCCAGGTTGAAGCCGTAATCGGCCGCGACCAGTTCGGCGACGTCGGGCTCGAGCCTCTGGGTGATGGTGGCGGGGATGCCCATGTTGACGAACAGTTTCTTGATCAGGTCGACCGGCTTGATCTCCATCTTCTCGGCCAGCTCGCGCACCGTTATCTGCGTCGAGACCTTGAGGGTCTTGAGCGTATCGAGCGCCGTATTCTCCTCGGGCTTGGGCTCGGGCTTGGGCTCGGGCCGGGGCGGCGCTGCTGGCGCGGGCCTGGCGGCCGGGGCCGGGCGCGACGGCGCGCCGTAGCGCGGGTGCGGCCTGTGCGAAGGCCCGGGGGGGCGCGGAGACTGGTAACCGCTCGGGGCCCTGGGCAGGGTTATCTCGGACTTGAAGTTTATGTTGGGCAGGCTCGGCTTGGCCGGCTCCGCGGGCTTCTGGGGCGCGGGGCCCTGCTCCGGGGCGGCGGGCTTGGCCGGGGCCGGCGGCGCCGCCGGCGGGGTCTCCGGCTTAGGCGGCTCGACGGGCGCCGGAGGCGCGGGAGCCGGTTCCGGTTCCGCCTCGGGGGCGGGCGGCTCGGCATCGGCCTGGATGAGGAGATCGCCCTCTTCCTCGCTCTTGCGTCCTCGAAGGCGGTCGATGACGGTTCTGGCCTTGTCGGCCAGGCGCTGGAAGAAGCCCCTGGGCTTGCTCTCCCGCCAGACCAGGTGACCGCAGATCCATCCCTTGCCCTCGCTGCAGCTCACCTGCAGCCAGCCGTCCTTCTCGCCCACGATCTCGAGCTCGGCGCCGGAAGGCACCTTGCAGAGAACGTCGAATTCGCTTCCCGGACCCGAACGCAGGGCCAGGCTCGTCTCCGAAGCCACGACGCCGATCTCGCCGGCATGGGCCT
>JAVVFK010000082.1:0-9413 GCA_032251015.1 Elusimicrobiales bacterium | reverse complement strand
GAGACTGATGATATAGCCGATAGAGCCGACCAGCATGAGCTTCTTGCGGCCGAAATGGTCGATGATCGACATCGCCAGCATTGTGACCACGAGATTCGTCGCGCCCACGATGACGCTCTGCAAACGGGCGAAATCCTCGCTGGCGCCGATGTCGCGCATCGCCACGTCGAGATGGAAGTACGGGGTCACGAAGAAACGGGCGCCGAAGTTCACGCGTTTGGGCACGTCGGAGTGGAACAGGTTGTCGTACTCGAACATGAAGGCGACCTTGTCTCCCAGCGTGTAATTGGCGGCCAGGAAGCCGAAGATGTAGCCGTCGTCGAAATCCGGCACGTTCAGGCCCCCGTGGAACATCAGGCCGGGCAGCAGGTACTCCTTGGAGCCGACCACGTACATGCCCCGGCCCTTCTCCATGTACTTCTTGAGCGCCTTGCGGTAGAAATAGCCCTGGCCGTCGAAGCCCACCGCCATCGCGGGGACGTAGTAATCGCCGTCGTGGAAGCGGTAGCGCACCTGTATCTCGGGGCGCACCATCCTCACGGGCGAGTCGGATCCGACCAGCTTGTCCACGGTCATGGAGGCTCCGAGGTTGAGACGTTCCAGCACGCCGAAGTTCAGCGAGCCCAGCACTCCGCCCTCGCTGTAGAAACGGGTCTTTATCAGGAAGCCGTAGTAGTCCAGTATGCCCGCCGTCGGAACGTCTATGAGCCCCGTTTCGGGCAGTATGACGCCCTCGGGCTTCTCCTCCGGGTCCGCGCCCTTCTGCGCGGCCAGCGGGGCCGAGGCGAGGACCGCCAGGGAAATCGATAACATCGCCGTCAGTATCTTTTTCATCTTTTTTCTTCTCCGGTACTCCGTATTTTCACCGATATTCTAGAACATTTCACTCCGGCTGCGCCGCCAGCAGCGCTTTCACCTTGTTATCCATCTCTTCGAGGGCGAAAGGCTTCTGCACGGTGTCGCTGGCGCCGCTCAGGAAGGCGATGCCCTTCTCGCTGGCGATGTCGCGCGAGGTCATGATTATGATCTTAGGCGCGTCCTGCCCCAGGCGCCCGGTCACCTCGTTGGCCACGTGGTAGCCGTCCATGTAGGGCATCATCACGTCGAGCAGCGCGAGGTCGAACTTCTCCTCCTGCAGCCGCTGCACGGCGTCCTTGCCGTTGGTCACCACTTCCACCTGGTACCCCTGGCCGCCGAAATACGACTCAAGAAGGTCCGCCAGGTCCGGGTCGTCGTCCGCTATCAGGATGCGCTTTCCACCTGCCATGTCTTCTCTCCCAGTACCGACTCTATATCCTTGAAAAGTTTCTCGTCGAGCGCCACCCGCTCGCTCATCTCCACCACGTACTTCCCGCTCCCGCGCGTATCGAGGCGCAGGTAGACCGGCACCCCGCCCTGGTGCTTCCCCATGGCGGACTTGAGCGCCGAGAGCTGCTTGTCGTCGAGCAGGTTGGCGTCGGAGAGAAAAACGACCAGGTTCTTCCCCCACTTGCCGAAGGCCTCTCCCATCGTAGAGACCTCGTCGGCCAGTATCTCGAAACCGCCCTCCCCGAAATTGGACTCGTTGACCTGCCCCTGCACCAGCACTATCTGGTTCGGGACCAGGTACCTGGAATAAAGAGCGTACTGCCGCGGGAACATCGTGGCGCTGATGCTGCCGGAAAGGTCCTCGAGCTCGAAACGGGCCATCGGGTCGCCTTTCTTGGTGGTGATGTTCTTGACCTGGAGTATCATGCCGCCCAGGCGCACGGCGCTGCCCTTCCTGTAACCGCCGGCGGAGACCTTCTCCACGCTGGCCGTGGTCAGCATGGCCATCTGGCGGCGGAGGCTGGTCAGGGGGTGGCCGGAAAGATAGAAACCCAGGACCTCTTTCTCGTTCTTGAGCAGGTCGTGCTCGCTGAGGACGGGGGCCGGCCCGTCGGCGGAGGTGTCCTTCTGCACCAGGCTGTCCGCCCCGAAAAGCATGTCCTGAGACTCGTCGCAGGCCTTTTTGGGCTTCGAAAGGGAGGCGGCGGCCTTCTCCGCGGCGGCCAGCGCGCGGGCCCGGCGCTCTTCCATCTTAGGGTCTTTGAACAGAGAGTCGAAAGCCCCGGCCCTGGCGGCGGATTCCAGGACGCGCTTGTTGAGCTGGCGCCCGTCCATGCGGCAGACCAGGTCGGAGACGGTCTTGAACGGGCCGTTCTTCTCCCGCTCGGCCGCTATCTCCGCCACCACGCCGTCCCCGACGTTCTTTATCGCGGTCATCGCGAACCGCAGGGCCGTCTTCCCCTCTTTCTTCTCCAGCGAGAACACGGGGCCGGAGGCGTTGATATCCGGGCCCAGCACCTCGAGGCCCATCTCCTGGGCTTCCTCCACGTAGGTGACTATCTTGTTCTCCTTGCCGCCCTCTTCGTCGACCGGGCTGTGCCCTATCTCGCTGGTCAGCAGCGAGGCCATGAATTCGGCGGGATAGTTGGCCTTGAGCCAGGCCGTCTGGTAGGCGACCAGCGCGTAGGCGACGGAATGGGACTTATTGAAGCCGTAGCCGGCGAACTTGGCCATGTCGTCGTAGATCTTGGCGGAGAGCTTGGCGGGGATGTCGTTCTTTTTGCAGCCGTCCACGAACATCAGGCGCATCTTCTCCATCGCCTCGGCGTTCTTCTTGCCCATGGCCTTGCGCAGGCCGTCGGCCTCGCCGGGGGTGAAGCCGGCCAGGCGCTTGGAGATCTCCATGACCTGTTCCTGGTAGACCATGGTGCCGTAGGTGTCCCGGAGCGCGTCCTCCATGAGCTGGTGGTCGTAAACGACCTTTTTGCGGCCGTGCTTGCGGTCCACGAACATCTCGAGCATGCCGCTCTGTATGGGGCCCGGGCGGTAAAGGGCCACGAGGGCGGAAATGTCGCTGAAGACGGAGGGCTTGAGGCTTTTGACCAGCTTCTTCATGCCGTCCGATTCCAGCTGGAACACGCCCGTGGTGCGGCCGGCGGAAAGCAGCTCGAAGGCCTTCTTGTCGTCGAGCGGTATCCCGTAGATGTCGAAATCCTTGTCCCCGGCGGCGCGTATCATCGCGGCCGCGGACTCTATGACGGTCAGCGTGCGCAGGCCGAGGAAGTCCATCTTGAGCAGGCCGAGGTTGCCCAGCTGGTTGCCGTCGTACTGGGTGGTCACGACGTTCTTGTTGTTCTTGTTGGAGAGCGGCACGTATTTGGTGACCGCCTCGCGCGTGATCACGACGCCCGCCGCGTGCACGCCGGGCTGACGCTTGAGACCCTCCACCTTGAAGGCCATGTCGAAGAGCTTCTTTATCTTGGGGTCTTTCTGAGCGTCGCGAAGTTCCTGCACCTCGGAGACCACTTTGGCCAGCGGCTCGTTGTTCGGGATCAGCTTGCAGAGCGCGTTGACATCGGCCAGCGGCACGTCCATCACGCGGCCCATATCCTTAAGGGCGCTCTTGGCCTTTATGGAGTTGTAGGTGATGATGTTGGCGACGTTGTCGCGGCCGTAGCGCGTGCGCACGTACTCGATGACCTCGTCGCGGCCCTTGTCGGAGAAGTCGATGTCGAGGTCGGGCATGCTCTTGCGGTCCGGGTTGAGGAACCGCTCAAAGAGGAGCCCGTGGACCAGCGGGTCCACCCGCGTGATATCGAGCGCGTAGGCGACCAGCGAACCGGCGCCCGAACCGCGGCCGGGGCCGACGGGGATGCCGACCGAGCGCGCGTGCTTTATGAAATCCATGACTATCAGGAAGTAGCCGGAGAAGCCCATCCGCTTGATGACCCCCAGCTCGAACTCCAGGCGCTCCAGGTAGTTGTCGGGGACCTTGCCCACCTTGACCTTCAGGCCCTCCAGGCAGAGGTCGCGGAGGTAATCGAACTGGCCCTCCGTCCCGGACTTGTAGTTCGCGGGCGGGTTGAAGATAGGGAAGACGAAGTCGCCGGTATTGAGCTTGACGTTGCAGCGCGAGGCGATATCGAGAGTGCTCTTCACCGCCTCCGGCGTATGCGAGAACAGCTCTATCATCTCCTCGGGGCTCTTGTAGTAGAACTCGTGCGTGCTCATGCGCATCCGGTCCTCGTCCTGTATCAGGCGGCCGGTGGCTATGCAGAGCTGGGCGTCGTGCGCCTCCCAGTCCTCGCGCTTGGGATAATGGCAGTCGTTGGTGGCCACCACGGGCAGGCCCATCTTCTTCGAGAGCTCCAGCAGCCCTTTCATGGCCGCGCGCTCCTCGGGGATGCCGTGGTCCATCAGTTCGAGGTAAAAATTATCCTTGCCCATTATCGCGGCGTATTCGGCGGCGCGCTTTTCGGCCTCGGCCATGTCGCCCGCGGCGCAGGCCCGGGCCACGTGAGATTTAAGACAGCCGGACATCGCCACGAGACCGCCCTTGTACTTCTCGAGCAGCTCAAGATCTATGCGGGGGTCGTGGTAAAAACCCTCCAGGAAGGCCCGCGAAACCAGCTCCAGGAGGTTCTGGTATCCCTCGTTATTCTCCGCCAGCAGCGTCAGGTGCCCGTTATCGCGGCGGTTGGAGGTGGCCTTGTCCTTGTCCAGCCGGGAGCCCTTGGCCACGTAGACCTCGCAGCCTATTATCGGCTTTATTCCGGCGGCCGAGGCCGTATTGTAGAACTCGAGGGCGCCGTACATGTTGCCGTGGTCGGTGATCGCCATGGCGGGGACGCGTTTGGAGGAGAGTTCCTTCAGGAAAGCCGACGGCTTGCCGTGACCGTCCGTGACGCGCAGCATCCCGTCGAGCATGGAGTACTCGGAGTGATTGTGCAGATGTATGAAGCCGGCGGATTTCATGTTGGGACCCGATAATTATATAATTTATAAACGTGACCCACAAAAGAATGCCGAAAACCGCCGGCCGCGGGGGCAGCGCCGGCCTGCGGGAGACCAGGACCCGGACCCTCGAAAGGGTTCCCGGCAAGGCGGTCTCGTTCCGCGTCGACGAGGTGCGCCTGCCCAACGGCGCGAAAGCCGTGCGCGGATACATGGAGCATATCGGGGCGGTGGCAGTGCTCCCCGTGCTGGACGACGGGCGCATCGTGTTCGTCCGCCAGCATCGCTACCCCGTGGGCGAGGACACGCTGGAAATACCGGCCGGCAAGCTGAACCGGGCCGGAGAGGACGCCGCCGCGCGCGCCCGCGCCGAGCTCAGGGAGGAGACCGGCTTCACGGCCGCCCGCCTGACCAGGCTGCTCTCCTTCTGGCCGAGTACGGCCTTCTCCACGGAGATCCTCCATATCTACCTGGCCCGGGGCCTTAAGGAAGGCGCACCCTGCCCGGACGAGGACGAATTCGTGGACGCCGAGATACTGACTTTCAAAAAAGCCTGGGCGATGGTGCGCAGCGGCCGCATAAAGGACGCCAAGACCGTGATAGCGCTGCAGGCCTGGAAGATAAAGGAGCTTGAAAACAGATGAAATTCGACAACATGGACGAACTCTGCGTCAACACCCTCAGGACGCTCTCGATAGACATGGTGGGCAGGGCCGACTCCGGCCATCCCGGACTGCCCCTGGGCGCCGCGCCCCTGGCCTACGCCGTCTGGGCCGGCCATCTTAAGTTCTCGGCGGCCGACCCGCTCTGGGCCGACAGGGACCGCTTCGTCCTCTCGGCCGGCCACGGCTCTGCCCTGCTCTACTCGCTCCTTCACGCCTACGGCTTCGGCCTGACGATCGAGGAGCTCCGGAACTTCCGCCAGCTGGGCAGCCGCACGCCGGGGCATCCCGAATACGGCCACACGCCCGGCGTGGAGACCACGACCGGCCCGCTGGGGCAGGGCTTCGCCAACGCGGTCGGCATGGCGCTGGCCGAGAAACTGCTGGCGGAGAAGCTCAACACGCCGGAGTTCAGCCCGGTGGACCATCATACCTACGCGCTCGCCGGCGACGGCGATCTCATGGAGGGCCTCAGCTACGAGGCGGCCTCGCTGGCCGGGACGATGAAACTGGGTAAGCTCATCTGCCTCTACGATTCCAACGGCATCACGATAGAGGGCTCGACGGACCTGGCCTTCACCGAGGACGTGAAGAAAAGGTTCCAGTCCCAGGACTGGCAGGTCATAGAGGTGGACGACGGCAACAGCCTCGCGGAGCTCGATTCTGCCATCCGCAAGGCGAAGCGCGAGACGGAAAAGCCGTCCCTGATAATAGCGCGTACCCGCATCGGTTTCGGCAGCCCCAAGCAGGGAAAGAACAGCGTGCACGGCGAACCGCTCAAGCCCGAGGAGATAGCGGCCACCAAGCGGACGCTGGGCCGCCTTCCCGACGAGCATTTCTGCGTCCCGGAGAAGGCCCGCGCGCGCTTCTCCGAAACGGCCGCCGCCGGGGAGCGCGGCAGGAAGAAGTGGCTCAAGCTCTGGAAGAAATACAGCGAGGCCCACCCGGACAAAGCCGAACTGGCCAAGACGATGCTCGGCAGCGAGATCCCCGAGGACCTCTTCAGGGTCCCGGACACCTTCTTCGATAAACCGGCCGCCACGCGAGAGGCCGGCGGCAAGGTCATCAACCTGATGGCCGACAGGCTGCCGGGGCTGACCGGCGGCGCGGCCGACCTCGGGCCTTCGACGAAGACGGACTTCATAAAGGAGCCGGGGCGCACGCTGCATTTCGGCATACGCGAACACGCCATGGGCTCCGTGGTCAACGGCCTGGCCCTGCACGGCGGGCTCATACCGTTCGGCGCGACCTTCCTGGTCTTCTCCGACTATATGCGTCCGGCGCTGCGGCTGGCCGCCGTCATGAACGCGCCGGCGGTCTTCGTATTCACGCACGACGGCATCGGCGTGGGAGAGGACGGCCCGACCCATCAGCCCGTCGAGCACCTCATGAGCCTGCGGCTTATACCCGGCCTTCTGGTCCTGCGCCCGGCCGACGCCTGGGAAACCCTGTACGCCTGGGAGACGGCGGTCAGGACCCGCCGCCCGGCCTGCCTGGCCCTTTCGCGCCAGAAGCTTCCGCTGCTGACGCAGTTCAGGAACAGGGCGGCCGAAGGGGTGAAGCGCGGCGGCTATATACTCAAGGAGGCTGTCGAGATCCCCGACGTAGAGCTGATAGCCACCGGCTCCGAGGTGTCCCTGGCGCTGGAAGCCGCCGGGATGCTGGACAGCAAGGGAATAGCGGCGCGCGTCGTTTCGATGCCTTCCTTCGAACTTTTCAGGGAGCAGCCGGCCGACTACCGCGACAAGGTCCTTTCGCCCGGCACTCCGAAACTGGCCGTGGAGGCCGGCAGGACCGCCGGTTGGAAGGACCTGGCGGGGCCGGAAACGGCCGCGATGGGAGTCGAGACTTTCGGCAAATCCGCGCCGGCCGGCAAGCTCTACGCCGACATGGGACTCACCGCGGAGAAGATAGCGGAGGAGGCCGCCGCGCTGACCAGGCTCAGGCCCAAGGCCTGAATTAAAGCGCCCGCGCCCGGCGCAGGCCCCATAAGCCCATCGCGAGGAAGACCAGCAGCGGCCCGAAAGCCGCCGTAAGGGGACCGACTATCTCCACCTGCCCGGCGGACTGACCGAACATCATGACGGCCCAGAGCAGGAAACCCGACCCTATGGCCATCCCGAAATTGAACAATTTCCCGTGGCTTCCCAGCAGAAGGACGACGGCGGCGCCCAGCAGCGCCATGACCGGGTTGGCCAGCGGGGCGGCCAGCTTCCCCCAGAAGACCGTCAGTTCCTCGGCGACGGGAGCGCCTATGAAGCGCAGCCGCTTTATCCGCAGGTATAGTCCGAGCATGGAAATACCTTCCGGCACCAGCTTGTCTATCACCATGTTCTCCGGCGCCAGCGAAATATCCGAGAGATGCTCTTCACGCCGCGAGACGGCCGGTCCCGAAGGCAGGTACTCGGTCACGGAAGCGCCCCTGAACACCCAGCGCCGGCGGCCGGGATCCCAGACAGCCGACTCGGCGGCTATCTCCCCGACGAGCTCCCTGTCCCTGTAAAAATCCGCTGAGACCTTCTCCATGCGGCCCGCTCCGCCGTCGAAAACCCGGGCGGCAAGGAAAACCCCCTTCCCCACCGAAAAAGAGACGTCGTGCTGGACCAGCCTGCGCCAGTCGGTCCTGCCGCGCAAGTCCTCGTTATAGAGCTCCTGCGCTTTCATGTAGGCGGGCGGGACCAGCAGTTCCTGCACGGCCAGGTGCAGCGCCGCGGCGCCAAGCGAACAGGCCAGCAGCGGAGCCAGCATCTGCGCCGGCCTGTAGCCGCCGGCCAGCCCCGCCTTCCATTCCCCCCTCGACATAAGTCCGCCGAGAGCGAACAGCGTCGCCATCAGCGTCGCCATAGGTATGACCCTGGCCGCGAAGTAAGGGGAATGAAGGGCGATGTACGACAGGAAGAGCCCGGCGGACGCGTCGTTGCCGCTGAAGACGGCCAGCTTGTCGAAAGCCGTGCCGAACATGATCAACGCCAGGAAAACGCCCAGCCCGAAGGCGAAAGGGCCCCAGAAAAGCGAAGAAACGTACCTGAAGAACACTTTTTTCATCTGAAACTCAACTTCCGGCGCCACAACCAGAGCCCGGCGATCGCGCCGGCCGCCGTAGGGGCCATCATGGCCCAGGGAAAGAACGCGGGGTCCCTGCGGCTGAGCACCATGCCCGCCACGGTCAGGCCGTAATAGAGGAAGATCACCAGCAGGCTGGCCGCGAAGCCCGACGACCTCGCCTTGGAATCCAGGACCAGCCCCAGCGGAGCCCCAAGCAGGAAGAAGACCAGCGGAGCCAGCGCCACGGAGATACGGCTGACGATCTCCATCCTGTAGCGCAGGTCAAGGGCGGGATCCTCCACTCCGGCGGACAGCCTGTCCATCAGCGCCGGCGTGGTCAGTTCGCGCGGGCGCAGCAGGCGCGCCTCTCCGTCGCCGGAAAAGAAAGGCAGCAGCGTGCGGTAGGAGGAGAAGCCGCCGTGCATGAGCCTGGTCCGCCCGGAGAAAGCCGACTGGCTCAGCGTTCCGTCGGCCAGTTCTATTTTTATGCCCAGCGCGGGGGCCACGCCGTAGCGGCCCTCGGCGGCGCTTATCCTCATGAGCTGCGGCTCCGATCCCGGCCGCTGCACCCGCCGCGTCAGTTTGACGCCTCCCAGCCGCCCGGTGACCGGGTCGGCCTCGTCGGCGTAGAAGGTCCAGTCGGCTATACGGCGGAAAGTGCGGGGACGCAGCTCGATATGGGTTATGCGCGAGGCCATAGCCTCGATGTAATCGTTGGAGCGCTTCAGCCCGCGCGGCCCGGCCCAGTTGCCCAGCGCCGCCGTCAGCAGCGCGGCGGCGGCCGCCGCCCAGAGCAGCGGCGAGAGTATGCGCCCGAAAGAGAAGCCGGCGGCGCGCAGCGCCATGATCTCGCCGTCGCGCGAAAGCTGCCCCAGGCTCATCAGGAGCGCCATCAGGAAAGCTATCGGCACCACCAGCGCCAGCACGTTGGGCAGTAGGTGCAAC
>JAVVFK010000081.1:0-9493 GCA_032251015.1 Elusimicrobiales bacterium | reverse complement strand
AGGTTCGAGCGGGACGGCAAAGAACAGCGCGCCGAAGGCGACGTCCTGCTGGTGGCGCTGGGCCGCAAGCCCGTCACCGCCGGGCTAGGGCTGGAAGACTCCGGCGTCACGATGGACAAGCGCGGCCACATACGGACCGACGCGCGCATGCGCACCAGCGTGCCCAATATCTACGCCTGCGGCGACTGCACCGGCCCGTACCTCTTCACCCATACGGCCGGCTACCAGGCCGGCATAGTGATACGCAACATAGTCCTGGGACTGCCGGCCAAAGCCGGCTACCATAACCTGGCCTGGACCACCTACACGCGGCCCGAGGTGGCCCATGTCGGACTGACGGAACCGGAAGCCGTAAAACAGGGGCTGTTCAGGGACAAGGTGCTGGTGCCGCTCGCCGACAACGACCGCGCCATGGCAGAGGAGGACAGGCACGGCTTCCTTAAGTTCGTCATCGGCCCCGGGGGCAGGCTGCTGGGCGCCACACTGGTGGGGGAAAAAGCGGGCGAGATGATAGGCGCGGCCTCGCTGGCCGTGACCAATAAGATGAAGGCCTCCGCCTTCGCCTCCGTCATGTTCTCCTACCCGACGGAAGCCGAGATCTTCAAGACGGCCGCCTACGAATACATGAAGCGCGGCTTCAAGCCGTGGATGAAAAAGATCGTGAAGTCCGTGCTGCTGCGCGGCACCGCGGCGGACGGCGCGGAGAAAAAGAATGGCTGAAGCCGCGCGCGGACTGCTGGGACTTTTCTCCTTCATGCTGCTGGCCTGGCTGCTGGGCCGCGACAGGCGCGCGATAAACTGGCGCTTCGCGCTGGCGGCTCTTGGCCTGCAGCTGGCCCTGGCCCTGCTGCTGCTCAAGGTGCCGGGGGTCAGCGACGCCCTCTTCGCCGTGAACCGCCTCGTGAGCGTGCTGGAGGAGGTCACGGTCAAGTCCGCCGGCTTCATGTTCGGCTACCTCGCCGGCGGAGAACTGCCCTTCGACGAGGTGAAGCCCGGCGCCAGCTATATCGTGGCCTTCCGCGTGCTGCCGCTGGTGCTGGTGGTCAGCGCGCTCTCGAGCGTACTGTTCTACCTGGGCGTGCTGCCGTGGATCATCCGCCGGTTCGCCCGCCTGCTCCGCCGCAGCCTCAACGTCTCGGGCGCTTTAGGCTTCGGCGCCGCCGCCAGCGTGTTCATGGGCATAATCGAGACGCCCATACTGGTGCGGCCGTATCTCGCCGCCATGGGCCGCGCGGAGCTCTTCACGCTCATCACCTGCGCCATGGCCACGGTGTCCGGCACGGTCATGGTGCTCTACGCCAGCGTGGTAGGCCCGTATATACCGGGCGCCATGGGCCATATCCTCGCCGCCTCGGTCATCAGCGTTCCGGCCGCGCTGCTCTGCGCGCATTTAATGGACCCGGCACGCCCGGAGCCGGGCCACGACCCCGACCATTTCAAACTGCCTCGGCAGGGCACCAACATAGCCGACGCGCTGATGCGCGGCACCACCGACGGCGCGCGCATGTGCATCAACATCGCCGCCAGCATCATAGTCATGTTCGCCATGGTGCACCTGGTCAACAAGGGCATAAACGCCGTCCCCGGCCTGGGCGGCCTCACCCTGCAGGGCATGCTGGGCTGGCTGATGCGCCCGCTGGTCTGGCTGGCCGGCGTGCCGTGGGCGGAGAGCGCCGCCGCCGGCGAACTGATGGGAGTGAAGACGATACTCAACGAGTTCGTAGCCTACCTCCAGTTCGCCCAGTCCGGCGGGGCCGGGCTCTCGCCGCGCAGTTCGATCATAATGATGTACGCGATGTGCGGCTTCGCCAATCTGGGCAGTCTTGGCATAGTGGTGGGCGGACTCGCCGGCGTGCTGCCGGAACGGACGGAGGAACTCTTCGTCTCCTGCGGGCGCGCCATGATAGCGGGCACGCTGGCCACGCTGATGACCGGCGCGTTCATCGGGATACTTTACTAGCGGGGGAGGCTTCTTGTACAGGCCGATAGGCGACTACGGGCTCATAGGCGACATGCGCTCCCTCGCGCTGGTATCGCGCGACGGCTCGGTCGACTACTGCTCGATGCCGCGCCCCGACTCCCCGACGGTGTTCGCCGCCCTCCTCGACGACGCCAAAGGAGGCTACTTCAGCGTCCGCCCGGCGGGGGAATTCTCCTCGTCACGCCGCTACCTCCCCGGCACCGCCATCCTCGTCTGCGAATTCTCCATGCCCGGCGGCGCCCGGGCCTCGCTGACCGACTTCATGCCCGTCGGCCCCGCCGCCGAGGCGGAAGCCAGTTCCATACACAGGTGCCTGCGGGCGGAGGCGGGCACCGCGCGCTTCCTGGTCCGGCTCGACGCCAGGCCCGGCTACGCGGAAGCCGAACCTTCGGTGGAAAAGGACGGGGAGCTATTCTTTATAAGCCTGGGGGACCAGGCCTTCACTTTTTCGGCGGACGCCCCGGGCCTCCGCGTCCTGCGCACGGACCGCGGGGGGATAGAGCTGGACCTCCGGCTTGCCGACGGGGGGGAGGCCCATTTCGACTTTTTCTGGGGCCGTCGCCCCTCCGTTCCGGGGAAGGCCGGCTGCCCGTTCGCCGCGACGCGGGCCTTCTGGGAGGACTGGTCCCGCGACGCCGGCCAGGACCCGGCCGCACCCGACGCCCGTCACACGGCCGCGCTGAGCCGCTCCCTGCTGACCCTCAAACTGCTGACCTACCACCCTACCGGCGCCATCACCGCCGCGGCCACCACCTCCCTGCCAGAAGTGCCGGGCGGCGTGCGCAACTGGGACTACCGCTTCACCTGGCTGAGAGACGCCTCCTTCACCCTCAGGGCCTTGTTCTCGATGGGGCACATGGATGAGGCGCGGGCTTTCGCGCGCTGGCTGCGCGCCACCTACCGGCGCCACGGCAGCCGCGACCTGCGCATCATGTACGCCGTCGACGGGGGAGCGGACCTGGAGGAGCAGGAACTGGCGCATCTCGCCGGCTACAGGAACTCCCGCCCCGTGCGGACCGGGAACGGGGCCTTCCGCCAGCGCCAGTGGGACATCTACGGCGAGGTGATGGACGCGGCGCTGCGCCTCTCCGACTACGCCGGCCAGATAGACGAGGAGCTCTGGGGCTTCTTCCGCGAGGTCTGCGAGCTGGCCGCCGCGGCCTGGAAGGAGCCCGACGAAGGCATCTGGGAAGTCCGCAACGGCCCTTTCCACTTCGTCTATTCCAAGATCATGTGCTGGGTGGCCCTGGACCGCGGAACGGCCATCGCCCGCAGGTACGGCTTCGAAGCGCCCGTCGGGCGCTGGGAGCGGATAAAAGGGGAGATAAAGGCGGAAGTGCTGGAGCGCGGCTACGACGCGGAACGCGGCACGCTGGTGCAGCGCTACGGCTCCAAAGAACTGGACGCCAGCCTGCTGCTAGCCGGCCTGGTGGGGTTCCTTAACCCCGAAGACCCGCGCTTCCAGGGCACGATAGACGCCTGCCGCCGGGAACTGGACAGGAACGGTTTCCTGCTGCGCTACGCCTCGCCCGACGGCCTGCCCGGCGAAGAGGGGGCCTTCCTGCTCTGCAACTTCTGGCTGGCCGAGGCCCTGGCCCTCGCGGGCAGGGCCGGCGAGGCCCGGTCGGTCCTGGAGCGCACGCTGGGGGCCGCCAACGACCTGGGTCTGCTGGCCGAGGAATACGACTTCCGTTCCGGCGAGCAACTGGGCAACTTTCCCCAGGCCTTCAGCCACATCGGCCACATCAACGCCGCCGCCGCCCTCTTCGACCTGGAGGAGCGGCGCAAGGCCCGCGCCTCCGGCCCCTCGCTATTGCGGCGTGCGTTCCTGGCCGTCTCGCCGCGCATCCGCCTCAACAAAGGCGGGCCGCCGCCCGGAAACGCCCCGGCCGACGCCGGCGCGGCCCTTAAGACCGCCCTGAACCGCCTGCAGGGCCGGTTCTTCGATGTGCACGAGAGCCGCGTGGACTACGAAGCCATGCGCGGCAGCGACAGTTTCGCCCGCTACCTGGAGCTGGCGCGGACCCTGGACGGATTCG
The DNA here is from genome assembly GCA_032251015.1 of Elusimicrobiales bacterium. Taxonomy (GTDB): domain Bacteria; phylum Elusimicrobiota; class Elusimicrobia; order Elusimicrobiales; family UBA9959; genus UBA2231. The sequence goes on along the minus strand of JAVVFK010000081.1, from coordinate 5,473 downwards.
ACCCGGCGCGCCTGGACGGCGACGCCGAAAGAAAAGCTTTCTGGATAAACGTCTACAACGCCCTTATCATTCACGGCGTGATCGCGCTCGGCGTGCGCCGCTCGGTAAAGGAAGTCTTCAACTTCTTCGGCAGGATAGGCTACGGCGTCGGCGGCCGCTTCTTCACCCCGGACCATATCGAGCACGGCATATTGCGGGCGAACAGGCCGCATCCCCGGACGGGCGCGCGCGTGTTCGGCGCCGGCGACCCTGCCGCCGCCCTGGCCGTGCGGGACCTCGATCCCCGCGTTCATTTCGCGCTGGTCTGCGCGGCCAGTTCCTGCCCCCCGATAGAATTTTACGACGGCCCCTCCATAGACCGCCAGCTGGACCTGGCCGCCAGAAGCTTCGTCAACCGGCGGGGACTTGAGATCGACAGGGAAAAGAGCGTGGTCCGCCTGTCGCGCATCTTCGAGTGGTACGCCGCCGATTTCGGCGGGGAAGAGAACGCGGGCCTGCGCTACGCGGCACGCTTCGCCGCCGCCCCGGACCGCGACTTCATAGGTTCCTCCCTCGGAAGGCTGCGCGTGGAATACCTGCCCTACGACTGGGACCTCAACCGCAGGCTCGCCTGACAAGCGCGCCGCTATTTGGTATCTTTAATGCTTTATCGGCGGCGGAAGTAGAACTGCCAGGTGCGCAGAACGCCGGTATAGAGCGTAAGCGCGGCGAACAGCCAGGCCAGCGGCGTGAAGTAAGCGGGGAACAGCATCATGGCCCCGAAGAAGATGAAAGCTTCGGCCCGTTCCATGAGGCCCTCGCTGTAGTGGAAACTTTTAGCGGAGTCGTTCTTTTCAAAGACGCCGACGACGAGGAAGCTGGTGACGCAGAGCAGCATGGCGCCCAGCATGGCCAGGCATTCCAGCCCGCGGCCGGGCGCGTAGAGGAAGAGGCCCAGCGTGACGGAGAACTCCACGGCGCGGTCGAAGACTATGTCGAGCGCCGAGCCTTTCTCCGAAGTGACGCCGCGCGCGCGGGCGTAGCTGCCGTCGAGCGAATCCAGCCAGCCCGACGCCAGCAGCGCGGCCACCGCCGCCCAGGGCAGTCTGAAATAGAGCAGCGGCGCGGTGGCGACGCCCAGGACTCCGCCGGCGACGGTGAGCAAGTCGGGGTTGAGCCGCAGCGGCAGCAGCGCCCGCACGGGAGCGTCTACGAAGATCTTCTGGAACACGGGCCGGGCCAGTCTTTCGAGCATGGAGAAATTCTACAAATTATAAGGAGCGCGATATGGCGTGGATAGAAGTGATAGAACCGGAACGGGCCGAAGGTCCGCTGAAAGAAGTTTACGACGAGACTCTGCGCAGCCGAGGCGCGCTGGCGGCCGTGCACAAGATACACAGCCTTAACCCCGAAAGTCTGACGGTCCACATGGCGCTGTACATGACCCTGCTTTACGGCAAGTCGCCTCTGGCCCGCCGCGAGCGCGAGCTGATAGCCGTGGCGGTATCCCGCGCCAACGGCTGCCCGTACTGCGTGGGACATCACTCCGACGCCCTGGCCCGCTACGAGAAGGACCCGGCCAAAGTACAGGCCGCCCGCGACGGCCGCTGGAACGAGTTCCCGGCCAACGAGGCCGCCCTCTGCCGCTTCGCCGATAAACTCACACGCGAACCCCGCGCCTCTTCGGAGGCCGACGTGGAGGCGCTGCGCGCGGCCGGCTATTCCGACAGGGCGGTACTCGACACAGCTCAGATAGCCGCCTACTTCAACTTCGTCAATCGTATCGTTCTGGGCCTGGGCGTGCACCTGGAGGAAGAAAAGGACAGGACAGGCTTCAAGTACTGACCGCTAAAGGTTATAAAGTGAAATTCTCTATCATAATGCCGGTATACCGGGAAGAAGCCGGGATCAACGCCGCGGCGCGGGCGGCGGCGCGGGCGCTGGAGGGCTCCGGCGGGGAACTTGTCATAGTCGACGGCGGCCCGGCGGCGGGCACTTTGGCGGCATTGAGCGGAGTAGAGGCGGTAAAACTGGCATCAGCCCCCGGCCGCGGCGCACAGCTCAATGCCGGGGCCGCCAAGGCGAAGGGGGAGGCCCTGTTGTTCCTTCACGCCGACACCACGCTGCCGCAGGGAGCGCTGGCGGCGGCCGGTGCCGTACTGGCTTCGGGAGAATTCGGAGCCGGGGCGTTTAAGTTAAAGATAGATTCGGTAAACCCCTGGCTCAGGTTCGTGGCCTGGACGGCGAATATACGGAACCTGATTACTGACGTACCATACGGGGACCAGGCTGTTTTCATCCGGAAGGACATCTTTGAGCGGCTGGGCGGTTTCAGGGAAATACCGGTCATGGAGGACATAGACTTCATGGAGCGGCTACGGGCTGCCGGGATACGGATAAAGATACTACAAGCCTGCGTCCTTACATCGGCCCGTCGTTGGGAGAACGAAGGCTTGCTAAAGGCCACCTTCATGCATCATCTGCTGCGCTTTCTCTGGCTGGCGAAAGCCGACCCTGCCGCTATCGCCGCCTTCCGCCGGACGCCGTCGCCCGCCGCCTGGCTGCGCGCCTTGACCACCCGCCGCGGGGGGAACTATGCCCGCTGAAAATAAACGCCGGGCGCTGATCCTGTTCTGCCGCTATCCCAGGCCTGGCCGGGTAAAGACCCGGCTGGCCGCCGGCATCGGCACCGAAGCGGCCGCCACGCTCTACGCCTGTTTCCTGCGCGACCTGGCCGCCACGGCCTCGCGCTGTGGAGCGCGGCGCTATGTGTTCCACACCCCGCCGCGCGCCGACGGCAAAGCCTTGAAAAAGCTGCTCGGCGTAAGCGCGGATTATATCTGCCAGCGGGGCTCCGATCTGGGCGCCAGGATGGATAGCGCTTTTAAACGGGTATTCCGCGAGGGCGCGGCCGCCGCCGTAATAATAGGCAGCGATAGTCCGGACCTCGGCGTTCCTGAGTTGAAAAAGGCTTTTTCCCGCCTTGCCGATCGCGGCGCCGTAATAGGGCCGGCTTTCGACGGCGGCTATTACTTGCTGGGCTTTCGCCGCGGGGATTACATGCCGGAGGTTTTCACAGGCATTACCTGGAGCGGCCCTGAAGTATACGAGGACACTTTGCGGAAACTGAAAAGCGCCGCCATAACCACGGCCATACTCCGGCGCCGGCATGACGTGGACACCTTGGCGGACCTGCAAACTTTCCGCCGCCGCAATAAGGCCCGCCGCGGGCGCGCCCCGCTCACCATGAAGGCGCTGGCTTGCGGCATAAAGGCTTTGGGGAAAGATAGCAGTTAAAATCGACGGGAGGATATGACAATGGCTGACAATTACTACGAGAAGAAGGACCTGGCGGATTTCCCGAATATAGCTGAATACTCCCCGGAGCAGGGAAAAAAGTTCTTCGAATATTACGGCGCCGCTACGGGCGCGGGCAAACTTACCGAGCGCGAGAAAGCGCTGATAGCGCTGACCGTGGCTATGACACAGAACTGCCCTTACTGCATAGACGCTTATACGAATAAGTGTCTTTCGCTGAATATTGGGAACGACGAAATGATGGAAGCCGCCCATGTGGGAGCGGCCATGATGGCCGGAGTTACGCTGGCCCATTCCACCCAGATGCGCAAGATCCTCAAGAAGAAGGAAATGTGATGTCGGCCGAACATCTGGAACTGCTGGGCAGCGCCTGCGGCTGCGAAGCCTTCGAGAGCAGGGTCCGCTCCGGCGGAGAATATCCGCTGAGGGCGACCGGGGTGGAGGTTCTGCAGCTGAATATTACCCGGCGCTGCAACCTGGCCTGCCGGCACTGCCATGTGCAGGCCGGGCCGGCCCGCACCGAGGAGATGAGCGCCGCGACCCTGAAACATTGCCTGGCCGCGGCCGCCCGCTGCCCCTCCATAGGCACCCTGGACATAACGGGGGGGTCTCCGGAGATGAACCCTCACCTGGCGGCCTTCCTGCCGCGGGCGACGGCACTGGGCCGGCGCCTGATAGTGCGCTCCAACCTGGTGATCCTGGCGGACCCGGCCTACGCGGGCTTTCTGGACCTGTACGCCGCCAATAAGGTGGAGGTGGTGGCCTCGCTGCCTGATTTCAAGGCGCAGAAGACCGAGCGGCAGCGCGGCGCGGGCACCTTCGATAAGATATTGGCGATGATACGCGAACTCAATAACCGGGGCTACGGCGAGCCGGGCAGCGGCCTGCTGCTGGATCTGGTCTACAATCCGGCTGGCGCTTATCTGCCCGGTTCACAGGCTGAACTGGAGCGGCAATATAAGGCGGCAGCGGCCGCGGTGGGCCTGAAGTTCAACAGCCTGTTCTGCCTGACGAATATCCCCGTCGGGCGCTACCTGGATTACCTCAACGAGAGCGGTAATTTCCAGGATTATATGGCCGAACTCTGCTCGGCCTATAACCCGGCCGCGGTAAAGAACGTAATGTGCAGGACCACTATATCGGTGGGATGGGACGGGCGCCTGTACGACTGCGACTTCAACCAGATGCTGGGGCTGCCCATAGAGGATTGCTGCGGCACCATCGACTGTTTCGACCCGGGCGGCCTGGCCGGGCGCAAGGTGCGCCTGCATAACCATTGCTACGGCTGCACGGCCGGGGCCGGCTCGTCGTGCCAGGGCAGCCTGGAAAAGTGAGGGGCGCCCGTTGACCGCGCCCGTTATGCCCGGAAAGAAACGCTTATGAACCACATAAACCTGTTCTTCGCTTTTATCGCCGGGCTCATTACCACCCTGTCGCCCTGCGTACTGCCTGTGCTGCCTTTCGTGGCGGGAGCTTCTTTAAGCAAGAACCGCGCGGGGCCGGCGGCGCTGGCGGCGGGGCTGCTGGTAACTTTTGTGGGCATAACCCTGCTGGTGGGCCTTTCCGGTTATGTCTTCGGGCTCGACCCCGCCCTGCTCCGCCGGCTGGCCGGCTTCTTTCTTGCGCTGAGCGGGCTGGTGTTCCTGTCGCAGGCGCTTTCGGACCGACTCACCGCGTTGCTGTCCCGCTTCACCGGCAAAGCCGCTCCGGGTTCCGTAAGGAGCGAAGCCGGCTCTCTCTTCGGGGAATTCGCGGCGGGGCTTCTGCTGGGCATAGTGTGGACCCCGTGCAGCGGACCCAGCCTGGGCGCGGCCCTCGGCCTGGCGGCCCAGGCGGGCTCGGCCGGGCGCGCCGCCTTCACCCTTTTCATCTTCGGCCTCGGGGCCGTCCTGCCGCTGCTGCTTTTCTCCTACGGCGCCCGCGGCTTGATAGGCCGCCTGAAGGAGCATCTGGCCGCTATTACGCTTATAAAAAAAGTATTCGGCGCGGCCATGGTAGTTTTCGGACTACTGATCGCTTTTAACACCGACCGGCTGCTGGAGTCCCTGCTTACGCGTGCGCTGCCGGCCGGCTGGGCGGAATTTATCACAAGATTCTGAGGAGGAGATAATTATGTATCGTGCTCTCATGCTCGCGGCGCTGTTTCCTGGCCTTTCCCCGGCGGCGGGCGCGCAGC
>JAVVFK010000080.1:0-9545 GCA_032251015.1 Elusimicrobiales bacterium | reverse complement strand
GTCGTTCAACTGGGCGCTGACGGCCGACGGCGCCAATCACGAGAACATCGTTTTCGTACGGGACGGGAACGCCGTGGACGGCTACTCGAAATACTTCGACTGGATGTGGCGGTTCACCCGCGCTCCCGAGGACGGTCCCGGGCCGGCCTACTCCCAGGACCATTTCGGCCCGCCGCCGGAGGACCGCTCCAGGCCCATTTATTTCAACGGCGCCATGCTGCCCGGTTATTCCTTCTCGCCGGCCGGCCGTACGGAAGAGGACATAATCACGGCGGCGCGCTTCGCGAGGACCAGCATAAAGGCCGCGGTGTTCAGTTTCTACTCCTCGGCCACGGGCGAGGCGCTGGTGGAGGCCCGCAGGAGAGGCGTCGAGGTGGAGGTGGTGACCGACCGGGTGCAGGCCAGCCAGTCCTATATGACCGGCTACCTGGCGGAGAACGGGGTCAGGTTCCGCTGGTCGCGCGGCCAGAGCGGCCGCGGCGTCATGCATCACAAGTTCGCGGTATTCGACGAGAAACTGCTGATGACCGGCTCTTTCAACTGGTCGATAAACGCCCAGTCCAATAATTTCGAGAACATGTATTATACCGCCGCGCCGGAATACGTTTCGGCCTTTACCGCGCATTTCGACGAGGTCTTCCGGGCCGCCGTCGTTCCCACCGCGGAAGAGATGCAGTCCCTGTCCTCCCAGGCCGACCCCCCCGAAGAATAGCGCTCACGCGCCCGGCGGCAGCGTCACCCTGAACGCCGCCCCTTTTCCCGGCAGACTCTCCACCGTTATTTCCCCTCCCGCTTCGTCCACTATCGTCTTGACTATGTGAAGGCCCAGCCCGGTGCCCCTTCCGACGGCTTTGGTGGAGAAGAAGGGCTCGAAGATGCGGCCGGCGTCGCCCGGTTCTATCCCGGGGCCGTTGTCGGAGACTTCCAGTACCGCGCCGCCTCCCGCCGAAGCCGGTTTCAGCGATATCTTCACCTCTCCGTCCGCGCCCGCGGAGTCCCGGGCGTTTATGACCAGGTTCAGCGCTATCTGCTTGAATTTTTCCGGCGTAACGGCGACCGCCGGCGCCGGGTTGATGTCGTACACGGTGGAGATTCTTTCCCCGGGCAGCCTGTCCACCATCAGCCGTATTTCCTCCAGGGCCGCCCCGGGGTCGGCCGGAGCCGCGCGGGCCTCCTGTCTCCGGGAAAAGAGCAGCAGCTGCCTGACCAGGGTGCCGGCTTCGTCGGACATGCGCAGCACTTCCTTGAGAAGAGCGGGGTCCTCGGAGGGCTTGAGGTTCGCCATGACCAGGTTGATTGAGCCGACGATCACGGCCAGCAGGTTGTTGAAGTCGTGCGAGACCTGTCCGACCATTAGCCCGAGAGCCTCCATCTTCTGGGTCCGCGCAAGCTGCACCCGCGCTTCCCCGAGCTGGTCCGAGAGCGCCGAGTTCCTTGCCGCCAGCGCCGCCACCGGCGCGAAGCTCCGGGCTTTGCGCAGGTCGTCTTCGCCGAAAGGCCGCCCCGCCGCGCGCCGCCCGGAGAAGATCATGCCGCATTCGCCGCCTTCGCAGGGCAGGGGGATGAAAAGCGCGGCCCGGAACCTGTCCGCTCCGGGCAGGCCGGCCAGTCCCGGCGTGGCGGCCGGGTCGGCGGCCAGGCAGTCCGCGCCGGCCTCGTTTAGCAGGTCCCGGGCCGCGGCGCACAGTCCCGATGCGTCCGGCCAGACCTCTCCGCCGCCCAGGGACCAGGTCTTCGCCGGCGACCATGGCGAGGCGGGCATCAGGAGCAGCGCCTCGTCGGCTGCCAGCAGACGCGCGGCCGCGGAGAGTATGGACCGGGCCACGTTTTCCCCGCCCGCGCCGGTCATGGCGGCGCGGGCTATCTCGTCCAGCCTGCGCTTTTCCACGGCGCGTTCGGCCGCCGCTCCCAGCGCGGCCAGTTCGAACGGTTTCTTGAGGTAATCGGAGGCGCCCAGCCGCATGCTCTCGACGGCCGTCTCTATGGAGCCGTGGGCCGTGAGCATTATCACCGCCGTGCGGGGACAGTTCCGCCGGAGCTCCCTCAGCGTGGCCAGCCCGTCCATGCCCGGCATCATGAGGTCCAGGAAGACCAGGTCGAAATCCCCTGCCCCGGCCAGCGCCACTCCTTTCTCTCCGGAGGCCGCGGTCGCGGCGGTGAAGCCCTCTCTTTCCAGCGCCATAGCGACTAGGCCCAGCAGGTCCTCGTCGTCGTCTATGATCAGCACTTTTCCCTTGTCCGGCATGCTCTCCTCCGCCCTGTTCAAGAACGGCCGCGCCGTTCCCCGCCCGGTATATTATCGCAGGCCCGGTTACGGGAAAAGGAAAATAAACGTCAAATATTCGTCAAATCCGGACCGGAGGCCGAAAAAACCCTCCCCGCAGGGGGAGGGTTTCGTCGGGGGAGAGCCGCGGCGCCGCGTCAGACGGCTTCGCGCCGCCCCATCCCCAGCTTCTTGCGGGCCCATTCCTGGAAGTCGTCCATGTAGGCGTAGGTGACGGGCGTCATCAGCAGGGTGATGAGCAGCGACAGCGCCTGGCCGCCTATGATGACCATCGCCATGGTGCGGCGGGTGCCGGAACCGGCCCCGGTGCCCAGCGCCGTGGGTATCATGCCGGCGATCAGCGTCAGCGTGGTCATAAGGATGGGGCGCAGCCGGGTCCTGTTGGCCTCTATCATCGCCTCGTGACGCGGCATGCCCCTCTCGCGCAGCGTGTTGGTATAGTCCACCTGCAGGATGGAGTTCTTGGTCACTATGCCGAACAGCATGAACATGCCCATGATGCTGAACAGGGTCAGGTTCTGGCCCGTAATGAACAGCGAGATTATAGCGAAGGGTATCGTCAGCGGCAGGACCACCATGATCGAGACCGGGTAGACGAAACTCTCGAACTGGCTGGCCAGGACGATATAGATGAAGATGAAGGCCAGCGCGAAGGCTATGCCGAACTCCTTGAGCATGTTGCCCAGTTCCTTGGCCCGGCCGACGACGCCGGCCTGGTATTCCGGCGGCGCATTGAGTTCCTGGAAGGCCTTGTTCGCTTCGGCCAGCAGCCGGTTGACCGGGATGCCGTCCACGTTGGCCGTTACCTGCACGTTGCGCTGGCGGTTAAAGCGCGAGATCTGCGTGGGGCCGACGCCTTCGATCACGCGCGCGACGCTGTCCAGGCGCGTGACCCGTCCGTCCGAGGCCGGCACCATCAGCGCCTCTATGGCCTCTTTGCGGTCCCGGAAGACGTCCTCGGCGCGCAGGCGGACCTGGTAAAGGTCGGGGCCGTCCTTGAACTTGGTGATGTCCTCCTCGCCGCCGACCAGCGTGCGCAGCGAGGTGGCTATGTCCTGCACCTTGACTCCCAGGTCGTGGGCCCGGCTGCGGTCTATCTCCACGCGGTACTCCGGCTTGGCGTAGGAGAAGCTGGTGTCCACGTCCACGGCTCCCTCGATCTTGCGCAGTTTCTCCGCCACCGCGTTGGAGTATTCCTCCAGTTTGCCCAGGTCGGGCCCCGAGATGTTGAACATCAGCTCGGCGTCGCCGCCGCCGAAGCCGCCCGAAGGAGTCACGGCGAAGCGCAGCCCGTCGTACTTGCTCATCATCTCGCGGGAGGCCTGTATCAGGTCCCTCATCGGTATGTCGCGGTCGTCCAGGTCGTCGAGCTCCACCAGCACGTAGCCCTCGTTGGCGGAGGCTCCGCCGAAATTGCCGCCCGTGCCGGTGCCTATGGAGGAAAGGATGCTTTTTACGTGCGGGAGCCGGCGGGTCTCCGTTTCTATCTGCGCGAAAAGCTTCTTCATCTTGCCCAGGCTGGTGCCTTCCGGCGCCGTGACGCTTATCTGGTAAAGGCCGGTGTCGTCGGCCGGCATGAAGTCCTTGCCCAGGAGCAGGAACAGCGGTATCATCGAGACGATGACCACCCCGGCGAAGGCGACCATCCGGCGCTTGTGCGCCAGCGCCCATTCGAGCATGGTTATATAGCGGGAGGCCAGCCATTCGTTGATGCCGTCGGTGAACTTCTCCAGCCGGTTCTTGGCGCCGGGCTTGACCTTGAGGAACAGCGAGCAGAGCATGGGGGTCAGCGTAAGCGCCACGAAGACGCTCAGGGCCACGGCGAAGGCTATGGTCAGGCCGTAGCTCTTGAGGAAACGGCCTATGATGCCGCCCATGTAGGCCAGCGGGACGAAGATGACCAGCAGCGCGGCCGACATGGCCACGACGGCGAAGCCGATCTCGCGGGAGCCTTCGACGGCCGCCTTGAGCGGACTTATTTTGTGCTTCTCCATGTGGCGGTAGATGTTCTCGAGCATGACTATGGCGTCGTCCACCACTATGCCCACCGCTATCGTCAGGCCCAGCAGCGTCATCACGTTGACCGTGAAGCCGGCCGCCTGCATGAAGACGAAGGTGCCTATCAGCGAGGTCGGGATGGCCAGCGAGGAGATCAGCGTGGAGCGGTAGTCGCCCAGGAAGACCAGCACCATGAGCGCGGCGAATACCGCGCCCAGCACCAGGTGCTCGGTCACGCTGTGAACGGAGTCCTTTATGAATACGCTCTGGTCGCCTATTATCGTGGTCATGACGTCGGGGGGCATGGAGCCCCGGATCTCCTCCAGGCGCTCCTTGATGTTCTCCACCACGGCGACCGTGTTGGTGCCGGACTGCTTCTTGACCACGACGGTGACGGAGGGCCGGCCGTTGTAGAAGGAGGCCGTGCCCATACGCTCGCCCGTGTCCTCCACGCGGCCTATGTCGGAGACGCGCACCTGCGAGCCGCCGATGTTGGCCACCACTATGTCGCCGAAATCCCTCGCCTCCTCTATGCGCCCCAGCGTGCGCAGGACGAATTCCTTGTCCTTCTGCTCCACCTTGCCGCCCGGGATCTCTATGTTCTGCTGGACGATGGCGTCCTTGACCTTGTTTATCGGCAGGTCCAGCGCGGCCAGTTTGAGGGGATTGACCACTATGTGTATCTCGCGCTCGCGGCCGCCCACTATGTCGACGGCGCCCACGCCGCTGACGGTCTCGATGTTCTCCTTGATCCTCTTTTTCGCTATCTCGGTCAGGTCTATCAGGTCGCGGTCGCCGTAGACCACCACGTTGAGCACCGCCTGCGCGCCGATGTCGAACTTGCCTATGACAGGCGGGTCCGTGCCCTGCGGCAGCTGGGCCAGCACGGAGTTGACCTTGTCGCGCACCTCCTGCGCGGCCACGTCGCCGTCCTTCTCCAGTTTGAACTTGAGCATGATCAGCGAGAGGCCTTCGTAACTGGTGGAGTTGATGTCCTCTATGCCGGAGATGGTGTTGACCGCCTCCTCGATGGGCTTTGTGACGGAGGATTCCATCTCCTCGGGGCCCGCGCCCCGGAGGGTGGTCTGTATCATCACGAAAGGGAACTCCACGTCGGGCATCAGGTCTATGCCCAGGCGGAGATAGGAGACCGCGCCCAGCACCAGTATGGTGAGGATCATCATCGTGGTGAGAACCGGGCGCTTTATCGATATTTCCGTGATTTTCATGGTGTCTTAGTTCTGCACTTTTATCTTGCTGCCGTCCTTGAGGCCGTAAAGCCCGAAGGTGACGACCTCGTCGCCGGCTTTTAGGCCGCCGACCTGGGTGAACTCGGCCGTGGAGATGCCCGGCTTTACCGCGACCTTGCGCGCCGTGCCGTCCCCCGGCACGAACACCCAGGCCTCGCCGTCTTCGCGGATCACGGCGCCGGAAGGCACCGAGACGGCCGCGCCGCGCGAGGCGACGACGAGCCTGACCTCGGCGAACATGCCGGACTTGAGGCGTCTTTCGGAATTGTCCAGCAGGACCTCCACTACGGTGCTGCGGGAACGCGGGTCGACCACCGGGCTGACGCGGTACACTTTGCCGGTGAAATACCTGTCGGGAAAGGCGTCCACCTTTACCTTTGCGGTCTGGCCCCGGAATACCTTGCCGATATATTTTTCGGGCACGTCCACCTCTACGCGGACCTTGGACTGGTCCACCACCAGGGCTATCGGCGTCTGCGGGGTGACGGTGGCGCCGGTGTCCTGGTATATCCGGCCGACGACGCCGGTCAGCGTGGAAGGCACGGGCGCGGGTTCGTAGACCACGCCTACCTCGTCGCGCTCCACCAGCGCGACCGGTTCGTCCTTCTTCACCGGGTCCCCTTCTTTGAGCAGGTTGCGCAGCAGTTTGCCCGCGGCACGGGGATAGAGGGTGGCCTCGTCCAGGGCCCGCACGGAGCCGGTCAGGAGTATGTAATCTTCGAGCGCGCGGACCTGGGCTTTTTCGGTCCTCACCAGGAAGCGGTCCTTCTCGAGGTTATCCAGGGCTTCCTTGGCGCGGTTCCCGCAGCCGGCCGCCGCCAGGGCGGCGCAGGCGAGGAATAAAGAGGCTATCTTGTTCTTGTTCATGCGTTCTTCCTTTTTAAGTTCACTTTCCCAGGGCCCAGTCCAGCTCGGCCGAAGCCGAGCAGACGTCGTGCTGCGCCTGGGTGTAAAGGGTCTGGGCCCTGTTGAGGGCGAGCGTGGTGTCGTTGAGATCGAGCTGTCCCGCGAGGCCGCTCTTGAAGCGCAGTTCGGTGGCTTTGAGGGCCTTGCGGGCGGTCTCGACGGCCGCGGCCTGGGAAGCCAGGCGTTGGGAAGCTTCTTTGAGTTCCAGCCAGGCCTTCTTCACGGTTATCTTGAGCCCGCGCTCGGCGCGCGCCAGGTTCTCTTCGGCGACCTGCAGCGAGAGGTTCGCCTGCTTCACGCGCGACGACACCGAGCCGCCGGAGAACAGCGGCAGGTTCAGCCTTACTCCGGCCGTCAGCGCCCAGCTGCGTTCGTCGGCTCCCGGGAAGGAATCGTCCGTCTGGCCCTGGAAGCTGCGCGAGGCGAAGGCGTTGAGGTAGGGGTAGTGCCCCGCCTTTTCCAGTTTGACGTTCTGGGCCGCCAGCTTCTTCTCGAGGTCCGCCAGCCGGTATTCCGGCCGGGCCTTCATCGCGGCCCGGTAAAGCCCGTCCAGCGGACCCGGCTCCTCCGGGGAGCAACCCATCGCGCCGGTCAGTTCCACTTCCGCGTCGGGGTCCAGGCCGAGCAGGTCCTTGAGGGCCAGCAGCCCGGATTCGTAAAAGTTCAGATTCTGGGTCACGGCCGGCTCGTTGTTGGATACTTCCACCCGCTGGCGCAGTACCGCCAGGTCGCTGGCCAGGCCTTGGTCGTAGCGGGCCTGTATGGTGGACAGGTGCTGGCGCGAGAGCTCCAGGGTCTCACGCTGTATGTCGGCCATCGCTTTGGACAGCAGTACCGAATAGTACATCTGCGTAACGGCCTTGCGCACGGTGTTGCGCGCCGCGCGCAGCTGTTCGGCGCTGGAGTCCGAATAGATGCCGGCCATCTCTATGCCGGTGCGCACCTTGCCGCCGGCCCAGACTATCTGGTCGAGGTCGAGGGAGGCGGAGTACGAGTTCTCGGACCCTATCGAGATCTTGTTGCCGCCGAAGAACAGGGAGGGTCTCTCGATATTGCGGGTATAGGAGGCGGCGGCGCTGAGCTGGGGATAGAGCGTGCCCCAGTATTCGCGTATCTTCTCCTTATATATAAGGCGCCCGCGTTCGGCGTTGGCCACGTCGGTATTGTTCTCCAGGGCCATCTCCACCGCCTGGCTCACTCCCAGGGCCACCGGTTCCGCAGCCGCGACGGTGGGGAGCAAGATCAGCGCGACGACGGCGGACTTGAGCGAGCGCGCGCCGGCGCAGATGATGCGGGCCAGGCGGCGCGGCAGCCCTTTGTCGATGGCGGCGGCGCCCTTCTCGCGGGCCTCCACCATCAGGTAGGTGATGACGGAACTTATCATGTGGACAATGTCGCCGGCGGCCTGCTGTGAGAACTTTTCCTTCTTAAGCATGGCCCGCAGGGCGGTGCGGTTCCTTTCCTTGAGGTCGCGCGCCAGCTGGGCCAGCGTGCCGCCCGTGGGGGAGGCCATGACCTTGAGCGCGCACTTGGGCATCTCGGGATAGCGGTTTATGAAGTCGAGGTGGTTGGCGAAGATCTTCTCCAGCTTGCCCTCCATGTCCAGCCCGGGCTGGTCTATCTCCACCTGCACGTCCTTGAAATGCTTGGTGCCTTCCTCGAAGGCGGCCTTTATCAGGGCGTCCTTGTCCTTGAAATAGTAGTAGAGGACGGGCTTGGTTATCTTCAGTTTGGCCGAGATCTCGCGCATGGAAACGGCGTCGGGCCCGCGCTCGGCCATCATGGCGGAGGCGGTCTCGAGTATCCCGCGGCGGGTCTCTTCGGCTCTCTTCTGTCTGGGAGGATTCATGCTGTTCTCCGTCGCTGTCTATACTTACCGGTAGGTAAGTTTATCAGAACCGGCGGAACGGTGTCAAGCGGGCGCCTGGTTCAGCGGGCGGAGACGGCGGCGGCGATGCGGCGGGCCATGCGGTCCGCGAAGTCGGGGGGGAAATTGGTGAAGCGGCTGTGCTGGAACTCGAAGATGGTCAGCGTCATGACGCCGCGCACCAGCAGCCGGGCGTCGTCGGCGGAGCCGGGCGGGATGCGGCCGTCCTTCTCCATGGCGGCCATCACCTTCTTCAGCGCGCCGGCGTGGCGGGCTATGCGGACGTCGGCCATGCGGCGCAGAGGCGAGCTTTCCGGCGCCGCGTAGAGCTTGAGCAGGCATTTGGCCGCCTCGGGATGCGAGCGGAAGAACTTTATGCGGCTGCCGAGCATGCCGCGCACCAGCTGCTCCAGCGTGACGGAGGGGTCCAGTTCCGCGGCCCAGTCGCCGCCGGACTCGCGCGAGGTCTCCTCGAAGACCTTCTCTATCAGTTCTTCTTTGTTTTTAAAATAATAATACAAGAGCGGCTTGGTCAGGCCCAGTTCCGCCGCTATGCTCTCCATCGAGACGGCGTCCGGCCCCTGGTCGGAGATCATGCGTATGGCCGCGCGCAGTATCTTCGCGCGCGTAGCTTCGCCCTTGCTGGGTTTTACTGTCCGGTCTTTTTTCATGGGAAGGCAGGAACGATTATACCAGCGCCGCCGCCGGGCCGTCAAACCGGGGGCCTAAGGGCCCAGAAAGGCGTAGGCCCTTTTATCAGGCCCGGGTGGGCTTACCGGCCCTTGGGCCGCCGCCCGGGCCTGATCCCACCCCAGCACGGCGGCCGGTGGCGCAGGCAGGGGATGAAAGCGGATGCCGACCTGCTCGGCCACCTCGGTCTCGTCGTCGCTGCCGACCAGGAGGCGCAGGATCTCCGGATCGCGCAGGTCGGCGACCTGCCGGTCGCGCACGGCCTGGAGCACGGCCAGGATCTCGTCGGCGCCCCTGAATCGATCGGCGAAGTCGGCGAAGCAGGCGTCGTCGTCGAAGTCCGCGTTCCAGGAGATCCGGGCGAAGCAGTAGTCGATGAGCCAGTAGCCCCACTCCTGACCGGTGGTGAAGAGCTCATGGCCGTAGAGGCCGGTGGCGTCCCCCTCGGCCGCGAGGTGCTCGCGGATCAGCGCGACGTCGTGGGCCCGGGCTTCGATCGTCGCGGGGGAGAGGAAGAGCGGCACCGGCAAATCGAAGGTGAGCCACCACG
>JAVVFK010000007.1:0-24796 GCA_032251015.1 Elusimicrobiales bacterium | reverse complement strand
CCGCAGAGCGCTACGCCGAGGGGCTGCGCGGCAAGTTGATGGGGCAGGTGAACCTCGTCCTCGCCGGCCGGGAGCTCCTGCGCGACGGCGGCGAAGCCCAGCGTAACGGCGAAGGCGCGCGCCGCCATGCGCAGGCCGGAGCCCCAGTCGCCCAGCAGCCAGCCGGCCAGCACGGAAACCAGCGCTATCCCGGTCCACATCCCCGCGCGCGCGAGAAGCGCGGCGGACCGCCGGTAGAAGAAGGCGCAGACCAGTCCGTACGCCAGTCCAAATCCCGCCGCCGGCAGCAGCGGCAGGCGCCCGGAAGTCATAAGGCCGGCTATCGCCAGGAGATGCAGGAAAAGGAAGGCGGCCGAATAGTCGCCCGGCTCTCCTCCGCCGCGGCGGGGTCTAAAAAGTTCGCCGGCGCGTTTTTTAACCGGCACCGTCGCCCCTTCGCGCGCGGCCCGCATCCCCACCAGGGCGGCGGCCATACCGAAGGCGAAATATCCCGCCAGCAGGAGAAGCAGCGGCTCCCAGACGCCGCCGGGACGGCCCAGCCAGTCCCGCAGTCTCTCCAGCCCTTTTACGTAGACTTCCAGCGCGCCGGCGCCGTAAAAGAGCCAGAGCTTCCCTATCTTGTGGACGAGCCCCCAGCTCATGGCCGCCCCCCCGGCCGCGAGATAGCCGGCCGTATTCCCACCGATAAATCGCACGGCAAGTTCCGCGAGCAGTCCTTCGGCGAAGATGGCGACCATCGGGCTGAGCAGTATCGCGCTGGGCGAGACCGACTTCATGGCGGCGCAGATAAGACCCGCGCGCCACAGCAGGCCCTTCTCCGGCCAGAGGCGGTGGCCGGCCACCAGGATGGCGACGCCGATGCCGGTCAGCAGCAGGCCCGCGAAGGGGACCTGCGCGTTCTTAAGGAAACTGCCGAGTATTATCTCGGAAGCGGCCCAGAGGCTGCCGAGCACGGCCGCCTTGCGCCAGAGCGTTTCCCTGCGGGCCGCGGGCGTCATTTAGAAGACCGCCTTCAGCGCGGCGGAAACCATGCGGCCGGGGGCCAGCTCTTCGTCGGAGCCCTGGCGCGTTTCCTTGAAGGCGTTATCCAGCCGCAAGGAGAGCGACGAACCGCCGCCCAGTCCCCGTTCGGCGCCGAAGCCGGTCACGGAATAGCCCGGCACGAAGGAGGTGTTGGCGTCGTCGGTGAACTGACGGCTCTTATGCGTCCAGCCGGCGGAGAAGGTGTACGGGCCCCGTTCCCACGAGAGGCCGGCTGACCAGATATGGCGGGGCGCGTAGGTGAGTTCCTTGTCATTTATCGAGGCGAGCGCCGGGGAATCGGTTACGCGGGAATGCGACTGCGCGTAGGAGACCGAGACCGACAAGCCGCCGGAGATATACTTCACCGGCAGTTCGAAGCCGTATATCCTTACCCCGGCGACGTTGGTGTACATCTTCTCGGCGCCGTACGTCGGATCGACGACGCCGGTAGTTATCTGGTAGATGAAATCGCGGGCGTGCGTCAGATAGGCGGAAGGGTCCGCGTAGAGGTCGGGCAGGGGGTTCAGCCGGAAGCCGGTCTCATAGGTTTCGCTCTTTTCGGGCCCCAGGTCCGGATTGGGTTTCTGATACCACTTGTTCGCGCCGAAGCCTTTCACCAGCGTCAGGACCATGTTCTCTAACTCCCCGGCCCGGAAACCGCGCGCGTAAGAAATATACTGGGATACTCCGGCGCCGTATTTATAACCGGCCGAGACCCTGGGGGTCAGCCGCGACCAGGAGCGCTCCGGCAGGGCCCCCGTAAAAAAACCCGGCGCGTTGGTGTTGACCGCGTAGCCGTCATAGAACCTCAGCCTGTCATAGCGCAGGCCCGCGGCCAGGCTCAGCCTCTCCGAGAACAGTTTCCTCTCCAGATGCAGGAAGGGAGAACGTATATCCGTCTCGCCCGTATCCCTGGCGTATTTGCCGTTGTTATAATCGTCGTAACCGTCCACGCGGCCGCGGCGCCAGTCGAAGCCCAGCACCGCGTCGAGACCAAGCACGGCTCCCGATGCCGAGACCATCGCCCCGCGGTCCAGCCGGTCCACTTCTATATCGGTAAGATTAGTGAGGCTCCGCGCCTCGGCCCTGGTCTGTTCCGTGTCCTGGTCGAACAGCGAAACGGACCAGTCCAGTCCGGCCAGGGGGCCGTCCCAGGAGAGCCGGACCAGGTCGGTGACGCTCTCGCGGTACTCGCCCCTGGCGGTGCCCCTGTAATTGGTGCCCAGGCCCGCGACGCCGTCGGAGCGGGAGAAGCCGGCGCGGAGCCCGCCGGCGCCGCCCAAATCGTAGGCCGCCCTGAGCCCCGCGGCTTCCTCGTCGGTATAGGACTTGCGCGTATAGGCGTCCCTGTCGGCTTCGAAGGCCCTGGTGTAGCCGTCGCTTCGCATCGTCCGGCCGAAGGCCACGATCGAGAGCGGGCCTATCTTCCCCCCGGCGCGCGCCCCCAGGCGGAAGGTATTGTAAGTCCCGAAGGAGGACCCGATAGTCCTCCCTTCAGCGGGGGTTTTGGTGATTATGTTGATCACACCGGCCATGGAATTGGAGCCGTAGAGCGAAGAGGCGGGGCCTTTGAGTATCTCGACGCGGGCTATCTCCTCCGCGGCGAGGTCGTTCCAGTTCACGCCCCCCGTGGCGGCGTCGTTGAGCGGGACGCCGTCGAGCAGCACCAGCGTGCGTCCCTGGCCCCTGCCGCCGTGCGTGCCGATACCGAAGCCGCGCATCGTGAGCGCGGCCGTGCGGTCGTTGAGGTCGCCGGCGGCGCGGCCCGTGTCGAGCCCGGGCACGATGAAAGAGAGCTTTTCGTCCAGCGTCTTTCCCGGCGCCGCTTCGAGCTGGGCGGGGATGACGACCTCGACCGAAGCCGGAACGCCGGCGAGCGCGCGCGCCGCGCGCCCGGGGGTGACCACGCTGAGGTGGACGTCGGCCGCGTAAAGGGCGGGGCAGCACAGTGCGGACAGCAGCAGCGGCGCGTATGCGTTCATGAGAGTATTCGCGGGCCTCAGAGCGGGGCGACTATGGAGAAGGAACCGTGCGAAACGCCCTTGAGCGCCCGCAGGGAATCGGCTATTTTCTCGAGTTCGCCGGGGCGGCCCCGGAGAAAGGCCGTGACCATGGTCCGGCCGCCGGGCAGCGTATGCGCGGCCGAGGAGAGCACCCGCCGGGCGTGCCCGGAAAGGATTTTCTCTATGGCGGCGGCGGGCCTCTTGTCCCGGGGTCCGTATACGACCGAAACGGAGGCGGCGCATTCGCGCCCGCCCCGCCAGTCCTTCTTCGATACGGCGCGGCGGATGAAGTCGGCCATGGCCTGCGAACGGCTGTGATAGCCCCGTTCGGCGACTATCTCGTCGAGCCTGCCGAGCAGGCCCTTTTCGAGACATACTGTGTAGCGGTCGAGTTCCATATTCATACTATTTTAGCAAAAGTTATGAGTGATTGGCAAAAAGAACCCCGGGCCGGGGCCCGGGGAAGACCACGCGCCGGAACCCGCCGGCTCCGGAGAGGGTACGAACCGGCGGCCTACATCTTTTCAGGGCTTCCGAACCTGACGGTCGCTCCCAGGATCAGGGAGAGTTCTTCGGCGGCGTCGTTGAGGCCGTACCTGACGCCGGCGTCGAGGTCCAGCGAGGGGTTCGGCGACCAGACCAGCCCCAACAAAGAGCTTACGGGGGGAGAGGCGGCGGACTTGTCGGTATTGGTTTCCACCGCCAGTTCGGCGGCCAGCAGCGTCTTTGGCAGCAACTCTACCGCTCCCATAGCCGAAGCGCTGAAAATATCGGTCTCCTCGTTGACGGAATTCCTGTTGTACCTATAGCCCGCGTTCAGATAATACTGCCGGGGGCCCTCCGCGCGGCCGGCGATACAGTATAGCCAGACCTGCCCCTTCCCCGCGCCGAGGCCGGCCGCGTCGTTGCCGGCGGGCAGGGAGAAACCCGGCTTAAGCGCCAGGTCCCAGCCGCGCCGTTCGGCCACCCAGAACTTGGTCTCCAGCGCCACGTCGCCCAGGCCGCTTTCGGACAGGCCGGCGGAGTTCCAGCCCTGCCAGGGGGCGCTGATGAGTATCTCAAGTTTGTCCCAGAGGCCGTAGGAGAAGGTGGCCGAAAGGGTGTTGGAAAAGTAGTCCGCCGCGTCGGTATCCTCGGTATGGTCGAAGCCGATCTCGGCCTGCTTCACGTCGCGGCCGATGAAGACCGTATCCTCGGTGGTCATAGGGTGAAAGGCGGATAGCGGGGCGGCGCAGCAGAACAGCGCCCCGGCCGAAAGCGCGTATATAGTTTTAGTGGTCATGCGGATATTCTAGTAAAATCCGCGGAACGGCGTTAGCCTCGGCCGGCGCGGCATTGACCTGCGTCATAGGCCGTAAGTCCCGGGGGAAGATAGGCCTTCTTCCGGCTGCCGCCTTACCCTTAGAACCCATAGATAAGGGAGCGCGGACTTGTATCATATAACTGTAGCCAAAACTCTGCCGCACAGGAGAATAGATGAGGAAAACACATCTTATAAGGATAGTACCGGCGCTGCTGCTTGCCGCTTCCGTCGCCAAGGCCCAGGAGTTATCGTTCGACACGCTCCCGGACCTTAAGGACGTGATGGGACAGGCCGCGGAGCTGGAGACCCCGGAAGCGACGGCCGCGCCCGTCGCGGAGACCAGGTCCGTCAAGGACTGGACCATAATGGTCTTCATAAACGGCAAGAACAACCTCTCGTCCTACGTCATACAGGATATGAACGAGATGGAGCAGTACGGTCCCACCGGCAACGTGAACATAATCACCCAGTCGGCGAGGATGAAGTACACTCCCCCCTCGTACCCCTCCTATCCCGGCGGCGGCTACTACGACGACTGGGGCAACCCCGGCCCGACCGTTCCGCATCCCGGCTGGCCCAATCCTTACTGGCCGCACCAGATGCCCCCGATGATGATGAAGGGCGGAGAGACCAAGGACGCCACCACCGACTGGTCCGGCGTACGCCGCTACGAGATAGTAAAGGACGGCGACAATTCCTCCCTCAGTTCCAAGCTGATACAGGACATGGGCAGCGTGGACATGGGAGACTGGCGGCAGCTGGCCGAGTTCGGCAAATGGGTCAAACAGAATTACCCCGCGAAGCGCTATATGCTCATCGGCTGGAACCACGGTTCCGGCTGGGAGATGAAGGGAATGGCGCCCGAGGTCATGAAAGGCATCTCCTATGACGACGAGACCGGCAACCACATCAACACCGTGGAGCTGGCCCAGGCCATACGCGAGATGGGCGGCGTGGACATCTACGCTTCCGACGCCTGCCTGATGCAGATGGCGGAAGTGGTCTACGAACTCAAGGACACCGCGAAGGTCGTCGTCGGCTCCGAAGAGAACGAGCCCGGCGACGGCTGGGGCTACCACGAGTTCGTCTCCCGCGTTCACGCCAACCAGGGCAACCTCACCCCCGAAGTGATGGCCGCCGCCGCGGTGCAGGGCTACAAGGCCTTCTACTCCGCCGGTTCCAAGGCCACCACTCAGTCGGCCGTCCGCACTTCCGGCATAGTGAAGTACCGCCAGCTGCTCGACCAGTGGGTGGATCTCGCCATGCAGGAAGACAAGGAGATGCTCAAATCCGCCCGCGGCGCTTCCGTCGGCTTCGGCGGCGCCGGGTCCAGGGACCTGACCCACTTCATGGAACTGGTCTATGAGAAGACGCAGAACAAGGCGCTGCAGTACAAAACCGTCGAGGTAATGAACCACCTCTACGACCGCGTCCTTATAGACAACGCGACCACCGGGGCCAAGTTCGAGAAGGCCTACGGCCTGGCCGCCTACCTGCCTACATGGAGCTTCGACTCGACCTACGGCCAGCTCGCCTGGGCCAATGACGGCAAATGGGACGAGTTCATGCAGTGGATGACCGCCAAGTAATTTAACGGCGATCTTCGCAAAGCCGTCCGCCGGACCCGGCGGGCGGCTTTTTATTTGGAAGGGAACGTCGGTAGTCCGGCGGCGGCGAAGTAAGCCTGACCCAAAGCCACGCAGCCGTCGTTGACGGGCGAGAGGCGGTTGGTCAGCGGGCGGAGACCGCGCGCGGCCAGAAGTTCGGAGGTCCATTCGAGCAGAACGCGGTTCTGGAACACGCCGCCGCAGAGTATCACGTTCTTCGTCCCCAGGCGGCGGGCCAGCCGGGCGAGGATATGCGCCGCGGCTTCGGCCAGGCCAAGATGGAACTTCGCGGATATCCGGGCGGCCCGGGCGGGGTCTTTCTCGTCGAGCGCGGCGGCCAGCACCGGCCGCCAGTCCAGTTCTACGAGCCCGTCTTTATCCGATATCCCGAACTTATACCCCGCGCGGTTGCGGGGGCCGCAGATGCTTTCGAGCTCCATCGGTCCCTGCGCCTCGTAAGTTGAAACGGTACCAAGGCCGGCCGCGCAGGCGACGGCGTCGAAAAGTCGGCCCATCGAAGAGGAGACAGGGGAGTTCACTCCGGCGGCGGCCATCCTGAGGACCGTGGACGCGGCGGCGGCCGACGGGGCCAGCCTGAAAGCCCTGGCGAGGGCGGGCGGGCCGCAGTCCGCGGCCATGGCCAGCAGCGGCCGCCATGGCTCCAGGGAAGCCGCGTCGCCGCCAGGCAGGCGGAAAGGGCGCAGGCGGCCTTCCCGGCGCCAGGACTTCCCTTTCACGGAGAGGAACTCCCCTCCCCAGATGGTGCCGTCGGGACCGTAGCCGGTGCCGTCGAAGGCCGCGCCGCAGAAAGGCGGCTTGAGTCCGTTCTCGGCCGCCACCGAGAGAAGATGCGCCAGGTGATGCTGACAGCGGTCCGCTTTGAGTCCCAGCTTCGCGGGCAGGGCGGAGGAGAGATAGTCCGGGTGAAGGTCGGCGGCGGCGCGGCGCGGCTTCACTCCCAGCAGCGCCGTCATCTTGCGGCAGGTCTCCAGGTGGAAATCCCTGTTCCCGCTCTCCTGGAGGTCGCCGATGTACTGGGAGAGATAGGCCTCGTCCCCCCGCGTAAGACAGAACGAGTTCTTGAGGTCGGCGCCGGCGCAGTAGAGCGGCGCCTTCGGCGCGAAAGGCAGCCGGACGGCGCGCGGCACCGCGCCTCTGGCCATCCGGATATAGCGCGGCTCGCCCGCCCCGACGAAAGTCACGCTGTCGTCGATACGGTTGTGTATCGGGCGGTCGTGGAAGAGGAAGAGATCGGCGATGCCCGACAGCGCCTCCCGCGCCTCCCGGTCGTCCTTCGAGATGGGCTCGTCGCGCCTGTTGCCGGAGGTCATGATAAGCGCCCCGGAAAAGTCCGCGGCGGCGAGAGCGGCGAAAAGGGACTCGTGCAGCGGCGTGTAGGGCAGCATCACGCCGACGGAGGAGAGCCGGGGCGCGGCGCCGCCGAAAGAACCGGGGCGCATTTTGCGGAGGGTCACGATAGGCGCCGGCGGCGAGAGGAGCAGCTCCCGCTCGCGGGACGAGAGGCTGAAATGCCGCAGCACCCATTGCAGCGACGGGGCCATTATCGCCAGCGGCTTGTCCGGCCGCCGCTTGTCGGCGCGCAGGCGGGCTATCGCCGCCGCGCCGTCGGCGTCGCAGGCCAGGTGAAAGCCGCCAAGGCTCTTGAGCGCGGCGATGCGCCCCTTTTTCAGGGAGGCGGCGGCCAGCGTCATGGCTTTGGGACCTTCGACTTTGCGTCCGCCCTTGAAGCAATAGACGCGCGGACCGCAGACGGGGCAGGCGTTGGGCTGGGCGTGGAACCGGCGGTCGAGCGGGTCGTGGTATTCTTTGGCGCAGGCTGGGCACATTTTAAAGGAGGCCATCGTAGTCTTGGGCCTGTCGTAAGGCAGGGTTTTTACTATGGTGAAACGCGGGCCGCAGTTGGTGCAGTTGGTGAAAGGATAAAGATACCGGCGGTCGCGGGGATCGAGCATCTCCCGGCGGCAGTCGCCGCAGAGGCCGAGGTCGGCCGGGATGATGGCGGAGGAGGCGCCGGCGGCGGCGCTCTCTTTTATGGCGAAGGGCCCGCCGGGGCCGGGCTTAACGGAGACCGCGGAGAGGGAATCGACTCGGGACTGCGGCGGAGACTTGTGGCGTATGCCGGAGACGAAAGCTTCGACGGCCGCGGCGGGCCCCTGGGCTTCGATGGTAACGCCGCCGAGGTCGTTGCGGACCCAGCCGGAGATCTTATGCTCCAGGGCGAGTTTGTAGACGTTCGGCCTGAAACCGACGCCCTGCACCACGCCTTTTACGGTTACCCGCTTCCTGATTATTCCGGGGACAGTATATTTATATCGCATTTATATGTTTTGGGATAGAAAGGTTTGAAATAAATATACTGTCCCCGGAATTAGCGGCCGGTGACGACCTGGCCGGTGGAATAGTCGAGCTGGCTGCCGTACATGCTGTGCGGGATGAAATAGACGAGGAGGGTGACGACGAAGGCGGCAACGAGCCAGGGCCTGGGTTTTTTCGCTTTAAAAGAGGCCCACAGCGCGGCCAGCCAGAAAAGGAGCATGACGAGCGTCTTGTTGTCGGTAAGGTCACCGCCGTACGGCCAGCCTGTCCAGTAATGCCCGAAGGCGTGGTACTGGGTCAGCGGGCCGAAGACGAAACCGCCGAGCAGTAGGAAGACGGAGGTCCAGGCGACGGCGTGACGCACCACCAGGTCCCTGGTAAAGAGCGCTATCATCACGCGCACGGAGAAGACCATGAAGAGGAACATCAGCAGCACGTGGGGGATCAGTATGTACGCCGGGACATCGCCTTTGAACCGGGCAACTATCCTCTCCGGGCCCAGGCGCATGGTCTGGTCCTCCCGCCTGAGAGTGACGGAGTATTCCAGTTTGCCGGCCGGCGGCTGGTCCGGCAGTCCGCCGTAGAGAACGCCGCCGTCGTAAAGCATGCCCGTCAGGACACGCTGTCCGCGGTCACCGAGGCGGTTCCAGGTGATGAAGCCGCCCAGGGGAATGTCGCTCTCTACGCGTACGACGCAATCCTTAGCGCCCGTGGTGCAGCTGCGCGGCAGGCGATAGGAAGAGATCTCCGCCCCGTCAAAGTCCAGGCCCTTGCCCTTTACGGGATATGTCGGCCCGGTCGCCCGCTGGAAGACGGCGAAGAAAAGAGTGACCAGGAGGGCTATAAGCCAGTAAGACGCCTTTTTCATCAGCAGATGCGGGGGAGTTGCTCCCCCTCGAACATTTTAAGGAGACGGGAGCCTCCCACCGAGGTGTTCATGATCACCTCGCCGCCCCTGCCGGCCACCCGCCCCGCTATGACCGCTCCCCGGCCGTAGCGATGGGAGCGCAGGGCTCTAAGGACTTTGGCGGAAGAGGAAGGAGGGCAGAAAAGCATTATCTTCCCCTCGTTGGCGGAGTAAAGAGGGTCCAGGCCAAGCAGCGCGCAGGCGTTGGCGGTCACCGGCGAGACCGGCATCTTTTCCTCGAAGAGCTCTATGGTAAGGCCGGAGGCCGAGGCCGCCTCGTTGAGCGAGGTCGCCAGCCCGCCGCGCGTCAGGTCGCGCATCGCGCGCACCGCGCCCGCGGCCAGGGCCTTCTCTATCATGCCGCCCAGCGGGGCGCAGTCGCTCTTCAGCCCGCTCAGGCCCAGGGAGTTGCGCGCGTTCATGACGGCCACGCCGTGGTCGCCCAGCGGGCCGCTGACGATCAGTTCGTCGCCGGTACGCAGGGCCGCGAAAGAAAGTTTCCTGCCCGGGGGAATGAGGCCGACCCCGGCCGTGGAGATGAACAGCCCGTCGGCCTTGCCCTTGTCCACCACCTTGGTATCGCCGGTGACGATATTCACGCCGGCCTCGGCGGAGGCCGCTTTCATGGACAGAACGGCTTTCTTGAGCAGTTCCCCGTCGAAGCCTTCCTCGATTATGAAGGAGGCCGACAGCGCCAGCGGGCGCGCGCCTTTGACCGCCAGGTCGTTGACGGTGCCGCAGACGGCGAGCTTGCCGATGTCGCCGCCGGGGAAGAAGAGCGGGCTTACCACGTAGCCGTCGGTGGTGAAGGCCAGGCGCTCGCGGCCGGCCTTTATCTCGGCGGAATCGGCCAGTTCGGCGAGAGCCTTATTGGCGAAGGCCCTGGCAAAAAGTCCCGAGACCAGTTCGTGGGTAAGGCGGCCGCCGCTGCCGTAGGCCAGAGATATCTTACCGGGCACTTTCAGGCCGCTTTTTCCGGGCATATGGTCCTTCCTTTTTCGAAAACGGTGTTTAAAAAATGCCTGGCCGCCGGGCTGAGCTTGCGCGTGCGGGAGCGCAGCAGGTAGACGGTTCGCCTGATGTCCAGGTCGCGGAACTTCACTGCCTTGATGCCGCGCGAGTCGCCGCCGCCGAAGGCGGAGACGGGCAGTATCGAGGCTCCCACACCGGAACGCACCGCGGTCTTTATGGTCTCGATGTCGTCGAGTTCCATCTTCACCCTGAGCGGCAGGCCTTCCTTCCCGAAGAAATCGTCGATGAACTTCCGCGACGGGTAGACCTTGTCGAAAAGCACGAAATCCAGCGCGCCCAGGGCGTCGCGGCCGATGTCGCCGGCGCGCGCGGCGTCGGAGTTCTCGGGGGCCGCCAGCATCATCTCCTCGGCGCAGACCGGCAGGTACGATATGTCCCCCTGTTTCCTGGGGGCGCAGGCCAGGAAGCCGAAATCGGCCCGGCCGGCCTGCACGTCGCCGCTCACCTGGTCGGACTGCCTGTACTCGACGCTGACCTTTATCTCCGGGCGGGCCGACATGAAGCGGCTTATGTAGCCCTGCAGGAGGTAGAGCCCGGTGCTATAGATGGTGGAGATCCGCACCGAGCCGGCGGGCTTGCCGGGGTGCGACTTCACGATGGAGGAAAGGGCCGAGGAATAGACGGACGAGATCTTCCTGGCCGCCTCGTAAAGGGAAGAGCCTTCGTCGGTGAGGGTGACCCCGTCGCGGCCGCGGTTGACCAGCGGGCAGCGGAAAGTGCGCTCGAGCTTCTTAAGCTGCTGGCTGACCGCTGACTGGGTCACGCCGTTGAGCTCGGCGGCGCGCGAGAAGCTGCCGGTGTCGGCCAGGTCGCGGAAGAGCCTGAGCGTCTCTATCGTCATAGTTATCCGCCGTATTTGAACCAGGCCGCGCATGCGCCCTCTGAGGAGACCATACAGGGCCCCACCGCCGAGGACGGGGTGCAGGCCTTGCCGAAGAGGCGGCAGTCCGGCGGCGAGGCCTTGCCGGTCAGCACCAGGCCGCAGATGCAGCCCTTGGGCTCGGGGGCTTCCCGTTCTTTCACGCCGAACCTGGCGAAGGCGTCGAATTTACGGTAGGCCGCCGCAAGGGCCAGGCCCGAGCCGGGGATTCTGCCGATAGCCCGCCAAGAGGCGCCGGCCGGGGCGAAGACTTCCGACATCAGTTTGAGCGCGGCGGGATTCCCCCCCGCTTTGACCACGCGGCTGTACTCGGTATCGACTTCCGGGCGGCCGGCGAGCATCTGGCCGAGCAGGGCGTCGACGCCGCGCAATATATCGAGCGGCTCGAAGCCGGCTATGACGCAGGGCACCTTGTATTTTTCGGCCACGAACCGGTAAGGTTCGGGGCCTATGATCGCGCTGACATGGCCCGGCATTATGAAGCCGTCCACCTCGGTCTCTCCCGAGGAGAGCAGCGCCTCGAGCGCGGGCGGCACCAGCTTGAAAAGCGGCGCTACGAAAAAATTCTTAAGGCCGGCGGCTTTGGCGCGGACCAGGACGCCGCCTATGACCGGGGCGGTGGTCTCGAAGCCGACGCCGATGAATACTATCGCGCGGGAAGGCTCCGCCCGGGCTATATCCAGGGCGTCGAGCGGGGAATAGACCACGCGCACGTCGGCGCCTTTCTCGCGGGCGGCCTGCAGGTCCAGCCCCTTGCTTCCTTTGACTTTGAGCATGTCGCCGAAAGTGGCGATCGTGACGCCGGGGAGCAGCGCCAGCTCTATCAGCCTGTCTATGTCTCCCTGCGAGGTAACGCAGACCGGACAGCCGGGGCCGGAGAGCATCTTTACGGGCGGAGGCAGCAGGCGGCGCAGGCCGGCCGCGGCGATGGACATGGTGTGGGTGCCGCAGACCTCCATGAAGTTGGCGCGGCGGCGGCCGGAGGCGGCCAGCCGCGCGGCTTTTTCCTTCACGGCCGCCGTCATCCGGGCGGCCAGGTCCCGGTCGCGGAAAAGCGGGGCCGTGTCGGCGGGCAGTTTAAGGCCTGAAGCCTTTTTCATAAAGCTCCTGGAATACGTCGAGGGTCTTTTTCGCCTCGTCGGGATCGAGCACCTGTATGGCGAAGCCCGCGTGGACCAGGACGTAATCGTCCTTTTTGGCCGCGGGGACAAGGTCGAGCGCGACCCGGCGGCGGGTGCCGCCGAAATCCACCTCGGCCGAAGCGTCTTTCTTAGAGAGTATTTTTCCGGGAACTGCCAGACACATGAAGCCTCCTGGGGGGAACTACCGTAGTAAATTATACTATTTTTGGATTTTGCAAATTTTGATATACTATTGTCTTGAATCGGGCGGTACGGCGCTTCGCCGCGGCCGTCCGGGACACCACGGTTGGGTGGCTGAGCGGTCAAAAGCAACGGTCTGTAAAACCGTCGGGCTACGCCCTACATAGGTTCGAATCCTATCCCAACCACCAGATTTGAAGCGAAGCGAACGGAGCCGGGCAAGGCTCCTTTTGCTTGAAAGTAAGGAAGGGTGGCCGAGCGGTCGAAGGCGCAGACCTGGAAAGTCTGTATACTCGAAAGGGTATCAAGGGTTCGAATCCCTTCCCTTCCGCCAGATTGTGAAAGGCGGAAATACGGGAACGCTGAAAACAGCGTTCCCGTTCTCTTTTCGATCGGGATTCTCCAGGTTCGAAGTCACGGATAAGCCGCATAGCGGTTTTCCGCGAACCAGCCTCGGCGTTTTTCGCTGAAAAAACGCCTCCGGCCTTGCGGACCGCACGCGGCTTCCGCCGGAAGCCGCTCCAAGGGGCGGTCCTCACCTTCACTTCCGCCAGATATCAAGGGCGGACAGTAAAGAAGAGCGCGAGAACCGCGCTCTTTTTTATTGCGGGAAGTATCCGGGTAATCAGAAGAACAGGAACCAGGAAGGACTGACCAGGGAATAAAGGTTTATGATCCCGCCAAGGGCCAGGAAAGGCCCGAAAGGCATATGGTCGCGGCGCCCGGCTTTTTTCATCAGTATCAGGCCGATACCGTAGGCCGAACCGAAGAAGGCCCCCATCACCAGCGTGGAGATCACCCCCTGCCAGCCCAGCAGCGCGCCCAGCCCGCCCATCAGGAAGATGTCCCCCTCGCCGACCGCGTCCATCTTGTAGATCTTCCTGCCCAGCCAGGCCATCGCCCATATGACGCCGGCCCCGAAGACCAGCCCGCCGGCGGACGCCAGGAGCCTGTCCGGCAGCCCGCCGTAAAAGTAAGGGTTGACCACCGAAGAGGCCAGGCCTATCGCCCCGAGCAGGAAAGAGAAGAGATCGGCGATCATCATGGTCTCGAGATCTATCATGGCGATCAATAAAAGCACATAGACCGCCAGGAGGGCGGCCGTCATCCACACGGGCAAGTGGATCCACTTCCAGAAGAAAAGCCAGGTCACGGCGCCCGTCACGACTTCCACCGCCGGATAACGCCACGCGATACGGCAGGAGCAGGAGCGGCATTTGCCGCCCAGCAGCATGAAACTCAGGACGGGGATATTGTCGTAGAAACGGATGGACTTGCCGCAGGAGGGGCAGCGGGAGCGGGGTTTAACCACCGACTGACCGGCGGGAACACGGGCGATGCAGACGTTAAGGAAACTCCCTATTACCAGGCCCAGTACCGCCGGGGCTATTATTATAATGGCTTCCAGCATAGGTTAAAAAAACACGCCCCGCGCTTTAAGGTGCGGGGCGTGTTTTTCAGACACTGGTCTTTAGAACGTCGACCAGACCGTGGTGCCCTTCAGGTCGTTATGGGTGCAGCCCACGACGAACTGGCCCCAACGCACGTTGTCCGAGGCGTTGTTGAAGTACGTCCAGCCGCCGGCGTCGGTGACCGTGGTCGAGGTCGTCGCCACGGCGCTGCTGTCGGCGTGAGTCGTGCCGGGCAGTTTGGCGTCGGGTATCGCGTTGATGTACTTGGGCGCGAGAGCGTCCACGAGCGGCGAGGCCCCGTAAGCCGGGTACCAGCCTTCGTTGTCGCCGTAGTACACGTTGATGGCGCTCCTGACGGAAGAAAGCGCGCCCTTGGTGGCGCCTTCTTTGGACTTATTGATCAGGTCGGCGAACTTCGGTATGGCTATCGCGGCCAGAATACCGATGATCGCGACGACGATCATAAGCTCTATCAGGGTGAAGCCCTTTTTGCTGTTTTTCATGTATTATGTTCCTCCCCTCTGTACGGATAATGGATGTATGATGCCGTATGAGGATTTACTATTCATAATGTAACTAATACACCGGTCGATGTCAACAGTTTTTTTGTGACTTATGTTACAGTAGGAACGGCCCGCTTCCCGCGCCAAATAAGAACGGGCCCTTTTCAGGGCCCGTTCTTAAAATGTATGCGCGGGAAGGGAGTTGAACCCATAAGGCCTTTCGGCCACACGGTCCTGAGCCGTGCGCGTCTGCCAGTTCCGCCACCCGCGCATTCGCTGCGCCCGGCCTTAACAGGATACGTGCCGGGCTCCAGTTCCTCTATTTTATGATATTTGATACCATAAAACAACGATGAAAGAAAAAAAAAGGGAAGGGACGGACAGGATCGAGACCGTGGCGACCAACCGCAAGGCGCGCCACGACTACGAGATAATCTCCACCCACGAGGCCGGGCTCGTCCTGGAAGGGCCCGAGGTTAAATCCCTGCGCCAGAAGCAGGCCGTCATCAGCCAGGGCTTCGCCCGTTTCGACGGGGACGCCCTCTGGCTCTACGGGGTGCAGATCTCCCCCTACGCCTACAATTCCCTTACCGAGCTGGACCAGACCAGGACCCGCAAACTGCTGATGAAATCCGCCGAACTGCGCAAGCTGCGCAATTCCGTTCAGAACAAGGGCTTCGCCCTCATCCCGCTGGATCTCTACTTCAGGAACGGCTGGGCCAAGCTGCTGATAGGCGTCTGCCGGGGCCGCAAGACCCACGACAAGCACGAGCTGATAAAGAAACGGGATATCGACAGGGAAATAAGGCGGGACTTCAAGGAAAAATTCAAGGGCTGAGCCGTCTCAGAACCGCAGGCCCAGGGCGCCTTCCACTATGCCGCGGCCGTGGGTCTCGGCGTAACCGGCGGAGAAATAACCGTACCGGGCCTTCTTCTTAAAACCCGCGAAACCGCGGATCTCCGACGCCGTAACCCTTTTCCCCACCAGCGAAGCGTCGTTGGCGTTCTGCACCGTAAGGGCGGTGTTATCGAAACCGGCTCCGGCGTAAAGGGCGGCGAATTTGAGGTTCATCGAAAAACGCAGGTTTACGCCTAAATGCTTGGCGTAGAAGTGTTTGTGCGCCGCCAGCGAACCGAAGGTCTCCAGCATGGCGTGCAGATAATAAGGCTGGTCCGATATCGCCCGGAGCCCGTAGCGCAGTCCTGCGGCGGATATGACCAGGCCGTCGTCGCCGCCGGCCCGCACGAAGCCGTCCACCCGGTAGGGCATGCCTATCTCCGCCTGGAAATAATCGAAACCGAAAGCCTTTTCCGAAGGAAGCACATCGTTACCGGACGACGGCTTAAGCTGTATGGCGGTCCTGAAGCCCATATCGAAACCCGAGAATCCCAGGCTCCTGGCCGTGTGATTGGAGGCGGCGCCCAGCAGGCCGCCGACGTCCTTGGCGAAAGGCTCGAGCCCCGCCGCGGTGACCGAGATGAAATCGTCGTAGCCGGCCGCCCGCGCGGGGGCGGCGAAAGCGAGCAGGGCGAGGAGGGCGGCTGCCAGGCGCGTCATCCCGCGCCTCCCAGCACTTCCTTGACGGTAGTGTGCCCCTGCAGGACCTTCTCCAGGCCGTCCTGCGACAGCAGGCGCATGCCGTTCTTGATAGCCATGTTCTTGACCGGTATGGCGGAAGGGTCGTCGAGCAGCTGCTGGCGGATCTCGTCGTTGAGGACCAGCAGCTCGTGCATACCGACGCGGCCCCTGTAGCCCGTGCCCTTGCAGACGTCGCAGCCCACCGGTTTGAAGATCCTGGTGCCCGGCTTTACCGTGATCTTGTTCGCCTCGAAGACGGCGATCTCCTCCGGGCTCATCTCCCCTTCCTTCTTGCAGTCCTTGCAGAGCCGGCGGGCGAGGCGCTGGGCGAGCACGGCTTTCATGGTATTGGCCACCACGAAACGCGGCAGGCCCATCTGCGTGAGACGCTCCAGGGCCGACGGGGCGTCGTTGGTGTGTATGGTGGAAAATACCAGATGGCCGGTCATGGCGGCTTCCAGCGCTATGTGCGCCGTTTCCTCGTCGCGTATTTCGCCGACCATGATAACGTCCGGGTCCAGGCGCATGAACGAGCGCAGCGCGCTGGCGAAGTCGAATTTCTTATTGCCGCCCAGCGAAACGTCCGGGTTGACCGGGACCTGGATGATGCCGTCGATATTGTACTCGACGGGGTTCTCGGCGGTCAGTATCTTTATGTCGGGACGGTTGACGTAGTTGAGACAGGCGTAAAGAGTGGTGGACTTGCCCGAGCCCGTGGGTCCGCAGACCAGCACCAGGCCGAAGTTCTTCTTGCCGCCGATGCCGGCGAACTGGTCGAGCAGCTTCTTCTCGGTGTCGGGCAGAAAACCCATGATCTTGATGTCGACGCGCACCGAGGCGCGGTCGAGGATACGCATGACGCAGGACTCGCCGAAAACGGTCGGGACCATCTCGACGCGGAACTCTATCGGGTTGCCCTTGGCGATGATCTGGATACGTCCGCTCTGCGGGATGCGGCGCTCGGTGATGTTGAGCCCGGCCATGATCTTGATCTTGGCCGAAATGGCGTTGCGGAAAGCCCAGGGGATGGTGAACGAGGCGGGGCGCAGCATGCCGTCCACGCGGTAGCGGACCATAACCTTGGAGGTCTTGCCATTGGGGTCCTCGAAGGGCTCGACGTGTATGTCGGAGGCCTTCATCGAGAGCGCGCCCAGGATGATGGCGTTGACCATCTTCTCCACTTCGGGGGCGCTGGCGTCCACTTCGCTGATGTCCTTCTTCTCGGCGGCGGCGTCCGCGAGCGAGAAACCCTCCTCCTCCTGCGGCTTGGCCTGGGAGACGGACTCCATCAGCTTATCCAGCTGGGCGCTGTCGGCCCCGCCGTAGATGTCGCTGAGAAGTTTGTTTATCCAGTGGGAAAGGGCGAGGTAAGGCTTTATTTCGAGGCCCGTGCGCAGCCCGATATCCTCCACGACCAGGAAGTCGCGGGGATCGGCCATGGCTACGAAAAGGGTGTTCTCCTGGCGGGCGAAAGAGACGCATACCTGCCGCCTGGCTATCTGTTCGGGGATGAGGCTGACCACCTCGGGCTCGGGCTTCATCCTGGTCAGGTCGACGGCCTTGAAGGCCCACTCGTCGGCGAGGACCTTGAGGAGCTTGAGCTCGGGTATGAGCTTCTGCTCGACCAGCACCTGGTGGAGATGCTTGCCTTCCTTGCGGGAGAGGTCCTCGGCGGCGGCAAGCTTGTCCTCCGGGACGAGCTTATCCTCTATCAGGATCTCTCTTACGTTTCGTTTTCTTTGCAAGCCTTTTCCTACGGCCATAATAATTCGGAAGACGGACCCGGCCGGCCTCCTGGTACCGATTCAATTATATGTATATATTCGCCCGTTGGCAACAAGACCTTTCAGGCCGTCTCGAGGACGTCGCCTTCGGCCATTTTTTCCGCCCCCCCGGGCGGGAGTTCCAGCACGCTCCGGGCGTCCTCCACGAAGGCGGAGAGCCGCCAGGGGCGCATGCCCCGCTCTATCCGCAGGACCCTCAGTTCCCTGTCAAGGAAGACCGCGTCTATGGGAAAGCTCATGAAACAGGTGTGTATGCCGGTGCAGGGCTCCAGCCAGAGGGCCTCGCCGGGGGCCAGGGACCCGCGCGGGATGAGGCCGAGCAGGCGCGTCTTGAAGGTCTCGGCCTTCTCCGCCCTGTCGGCTATCACCAGCCCGTCGCTCTTTCTGCGGAATATCATGGTTTTATGTCCGAGACCTATTGCGTGTCTGTCAGGGCTCACCACGAAAAACCGCCGCTCGCACACCGTGCTCGCGCTCCCTCCTCGGCCTTCGCGCTCGTATGCGCCTCCGCATCCTCGAGATGCGATTTCACCGGCTAGCTCCGGCGCATACTCCGTAAGCTCGGGCCTTCGGAAGGTTTTTCTTAGGTTAGCCCCGCCAGCCCCGATTGTTTCCTCAAATGCGCCTACCGAATAATGGCGAACTTGCCGCGGGATTTGCCGCTGTCCGACTGGACCAGGAAGATATAGACGCCGCTGGCGGCGGGGTTGCCGGCCGAGTTGAGACCGTCCCAGGTGAGGCCTTCCAGTTTCTTCACCATTTCCCCCTCCATCGTATATATCTCCACCTTTAGGCCGCTGCCGGCGGAGTCTGCGGGGAACGAGAAGGAAAGGACCCGGTCGGAAGCCGGACGGAACGGGTTGGGGAAGGCGATGGCCTTGCTCTCGCCCTTGAACCCGGAGAGCGTCCCCTCCACGGCGTAGCGCAGCGCCCGGTGAATATTGACGCGCCCGTAGCCGAAATCATTGTCGGGGCCGGAGACGCCCAGGTCGTCGGCGGTATTGCGCAGCACGTTCGCGACGTCGGTAGAGGTATATACGGGCTTTGCCGACCAGACCAGCGCGGCCGCCCCGGCCGTAAGCGGGGTCGAGAACGAGGTGCCGTCGGCCGTGGCGTAGGCGGCCCCGATATCGGTGGTGTAGACGGCGACGCCTGGGGCGGATATCCCGCGCTGGGCCATTTCGGGACCGCGGGACGAGAAATAGGCCAGCTTGTCCCCGGCGTCCGTGGCGCCCACCGGCACGACGAAACTGCAGTTGGCCGGGGAATTAACGGTGGAGGCGCCGTTACCCGAAGCCGAAAGGAGCAGAACTCCGGCGTCGCTGGCCTCGTTGACCGCGCTTTGCATCGCGGGAGAACAAGTCCCGCCTTCTTCTCCCAGGCTCATATTGAGCACCACTTTTCCGTGGGTTGGATCGCCGTGGAGGGTCGCGGCGTGTTTTATGGCGTTTATGATAGCCGCGTCGCTGGTCCCGCATCCCCCGTTCAGACAGTCATCCACGCAGTCGCCGTTGGCGAACACCTTTAAAGAGATCAGTTTCGCTCCCCAACTTATGCCTGCCATCCCGGTAGTATTATCCGTGAGCGCCGCGGCGAGGCCCGCTACCCGGGTAGCGTGATTACAGGCGGCCGTGGGCGGTTCGTTCGGGCTCTGCGCCCCTGCCAGGTTCGGATTGAAGAACTGGCTGACGCCGACCAGCTTCGAAGAGAGTTCGTAATGGGTCCCTTCTATACCGGTATCTAAGACCGCGACGGTTACACGGCTGGAATCGCCGACCTCGTATTCCCAGCCGGCGTAGGCGCTCATGCGCGAGAGGGCGTACTGCGAATTAACGAAAGGGTCGTCCGGGATGCGGGAGGGCCTGTAGACGTGGTTAGGCTGTATGACCTCGAGGCCGGGCAGGCCCTTGAAGTGCCCCAGGCCGGCGGCCACGCTCATGCCGGGCGGCAGTTTCAGCAGCCGCCAGCCGGCGACGGCCAGCGCTCCGCCGTCTTCGCCTCCGCGGGCGCGGGCGGCGGACCTTACGGCCCCGGAGGAGACCGACGGATCGAACCGGGCCAGGACTTCGCCTTTGACGACTTCCACATGGCGGGACCTGCCCGAGGCGGAAACCGACACGTGGCGCTCTATTTCCAGCGCTCCGGCGGAGGAAGCGGCCAGCAGCAGGACGGCGGACAGTGAAAGACCGCGGGTCACAGGCCTTCCTTGCCGGCCCTTTCCAGGAGGGCCCGTTCCACCGTTTTCTTGAGCTTCTTGTCGATGAAAACGAAATAACGCGGCCAGGCCACCCAGTATTTCTCCCCCCCGCGCCGGGAAAGCATCAGGCCGGCCGTGACCAGCAGGTCGCCGTCGAACTCGACGTCTACGTTGGCTTTACGGGACTTGCCGCCCA
This sequence comes from Elusimicrobiales bacterium, assembly GCA_032251015.1. Classification (GTDB taxonomy): domain Bacteria; phylum Elusimicrobiota; class Elusimicrobia; order Elusimicrobiales; family UBA9959; genus UBA2231. The sequence goes on along the minus strand of JAVVFK010000007.1, from coordinate 4,711 downwards.
TCCTGCGCAGGTCTTTGACCGTCCAGGAGACCTTGCCGGATTTTTTTCCGGCCTTCTTCTTTCCCTCGCCCGCCTTGAACGCGGCGGCGATCCCGGCGTAAGCGGACTTGGAGAGGAGCTTCACGTCGCGGTAGGCCCTGCCGCCGAACTCCTCGGACGGCATGAAGAGCCCCTCCGGCCGCATCTCGACGCCACGGACCCCGAGCGCGCCGGCGAATATAAAATCGCCGGACAGGACGGAAGGGCTGGAGGCCTTTATCTCCCAGGCGGTAAGCTCCGCCGCGCTGGCGGGGGCGGCCAGCAGCAGCGGGAGAAGGAACAGGGTCTTAAGCAGCATTTATCTCTTTGAGTATCGCGACGAGGTCGTAGATGTCGTTGAGCTCGAAGTCGGCGCCGGAGACCGGCGTGTCGAACTCGTTGCCGTACTTGGCCCAGGCCGTCCGCATCCCCAGCGCCTTGGCGCCCTTTATGTCGCGCTCGGCCCAATCCCCCACCATGATGGCCTCGGCGGGCTCGCACTTCATGAGCGAGAGGATCTTCTCGAACGGCTTGGGCGAGGGCTTCTTCTCGCCGGTGTCGTCGAAGGTGACGACGTGGTCGAAGTAATGGTGCAGGCCCAGGCCCACGATGCGCATCCAGACGGAGAGGCGGGGCGCGTCGCTGACCACGCCCATGCGCACGCCCATCTTCAGCAGGTCGGTCAGCGCCATCTTCACGTGCGGGTACAGGGTAAAATGGCCTTCCTTGGCCCGCTTGTAGCCGATGATGCCGGCGGCGAGGATCTTGTGGTCCACCTTGCCGAACTCCTTCATCAGCACCTTGTCGAAGATGTTCTGGTCCTCGATGCCTTCCTTCCAGTAGATCTCGAAGATCTTCTCGCGCAGGTCCTCTTTGCCCATGGTCAGGCCCGCGTCTATCATGGCGTCGGCGGCGGCGTCGACGGCCGCGCGCTTCATGCGCATGAAGTCCATCAGGGTGTTGTCTATGTCGAGGATAACCGCTTTGACCATATGCCCTCTCCCGGGAGCGCGCGTCACTGGGTGACGCGCTCGACGTATTCGAACGTGCGGGTGTCCACCCGGACCTTGTCGCCTTCCTTGATGAAGAGCGGGACCTTGATCTCGAGACCGGTGTTCAGCGTGGCCATCTTCATCATGTTGGAGACCGTGTCGCCCTTCACTCCGGGCACGGTGGTGGTCACTTCCAGGACCAGGTTGGCGGGCAGTTCTATGTTGAAGAACTTGTCGTTGAGGTAGAGCCCCTCCACTTTCATGTTCTCGGTGAGGAACTTCAGCGCGTCGCCCATCTTATCGACGGGGCACTCCAGCTGCTCGTAATTCTGGTCGTCCATGAAATACGCCGTCTTGCCGTCGGCGTAGAGGAAGGTCTTGGGGCGCTTCTCCACCGAGACCTCCTTGAACTTGTCCTCCGGCCTGTAAGCGGTCTCGATGATGGACCCGGTCTCCAGGTTGCGCACCTTGACGCGGATCACGGCGCGGGACTGGGACTTGCGGTGATGCTGGTAGCTGATCACCGTGACCATCTGGCCGTTCTCGTTCTCGAATATGTTTCCGTTCTTCAGATCTACAGCTAATATCATTAGTTACCTCCGGGATGTTTCTTTGAAATTCAGGCTCCCGCGGGAGCCCTCTGGTAGGCCATCATCTTGAGGGCGAGTATGCGCTTCTCCATCGGCGGGTGGGTGGCCAGCAGGTCCGCCGCGAAACCGGACTTCTCCTCTATCAGGCTGCCCCTGGGATCGGCTATGCACATATGAGCGACGCCGTTGTTTATGGCCTTGGTGGGGTGGACCGCGGAGCGGATCTTCTCCAGCGCGGAGACCAGTCCCATCGGGTTGCGTGTCATCTCGGCGGCCGAGGCGTCGGCCAGGAACTCGCGCTGGCGCGAGATGGCCATGGCCAGGATGCGCGAGAGCAACGGCGCGAATATGACCAGCAGCAGCCACAGCGCGAACAATATGACGATCAACGGCCCGCTCCCTTTGCCGCGGCCGCCCGAGGCGCGGACCCGGCGCCGGCCGCCGCCGTAGTAGAAGGAGCGTCCGGCGAAATCGCTGATCAGGGCGATGGCCCCCATCAGGGCCGCCGCCACCGTCATCACGCGCATATCGTAATTGCGGATATGGCTCATCTCGTGCGCGACCACCGCCTGCAGTTCCTCGCGGTTGAGGGTTTTGAGCAGTCCTTCGGTGACGGCGATCACAGAATTATCGTGGCTGAAGCCCGTCGCGAAGGCGTTGGCGTCCGGGTCGGGGACCACGTAGGTACCGGGCATCGGCAGGCCCGAGGCGATGGACATCTCCCGTACGACGTTGATGAACTGCTTCTCCTCGGGAGCGGTGGACACGGCCCGGCGGGCCCTGGTGGAGCGCAGGACCATCTTCGGCCCGTTGAAGACGCTGTTGAGCACCATGATCACACCTATAAGCAGGGCGGCTATGGTGCCGTAGGGGATCAACTGCGGGGTGAGGTTGTGGGCCTCGTAGTACCCCTGCGCGTTAAGTTTGTACTGGGGCTCGGCCGGGGCCGGGTTGAAGTTGAGCAGAAAGAAATCGAACCCTATCCCGAGGGCCAGGAAAAGCAGGAAAAAAGCGCCCAGCAGCACCATGGTGGTGCGCTTATTGCTCTCCTGCTGTTCGTAAATGTTCATCGGTTGTATGGGGACACCATGCGGCATGGTGTCCCCGTCCGGGGCCCCCGGCTCCCTGCTCCGCTTAGACGGTCAGGTCCACCTTGGGCACATTGCGCTCGACGGAGTCGGCCGGAAGTTCCCAGAGCGCCGCGGGCTGAAAGCCCAGCATGGCGGCGAACATATTGGTGGGGAACACCTGCTGCTGTATGTTGAAGCGGGTGACGATGTCATTGTAGAACTGGCGGGAGAAACCGATCTGGTTCTCCGTGGTGCGCAGTTCCTCCATCAGGGTACGGACCACCTCGATGGACTTGAGGTTGGGGTAGTTCTCGGTAAGGGCGAAGAGCTTGCCCAGCGCCTGGGTCAGCATCCCTTCCTTAGCCAGTACCTCGTTCATGTTGCCGCCCTGACCGGCGTTGACCGCGGCCGCGCGGGCCTGAACCACGCTCTCGAGCGTCTCTTTCTCGAACTTCATCTCGCCCTTGACGGCGTTGACCAGGTTCGGTATCAGGTCGTGGCGGCGCTTGAGCTGCACGTCTATCTGCCTGAAGGCGTTGAGCACCTGATTCTTAAGCCCCACCAGCTGGTTGAACGTGAAGACCAGCCAGACGGCCAGCAGGCCCAGAACTATAGCTATTACAGTCATTTTCTAATCCTCCCTAAGCTTTCACTTCGTCAGAATTTCTCGGCCGGCGCCGGTCACCAGGACGGTGTCCTCCACGCGCACGCCGAACCGGCCGTGCAGGTAGATGCCGGGCTCCACGGTGACAGCCATGCCCTTCCTGAGCTTACCCTTGTAGCGGGTGTTGAGGCGCGGAGGCTCGTGTATCTCCAGGCCCACTCCGTGACCGGTGCCATGTATGAAATACTGGCCGTAGCCGGCGTCGGCTATGTGATCGCGGCAGACCTTGTCCACGGCTATGGTGGAGGCGCCGGGCTTCACGGCTTTGACGCCGAGGTCGTGCGACTTCTGCACTATGGCGTGCACCTTGCGGAATTCCTCCGTCGGGCGGCCGTGGAACCAGGTGCGGGTCATATCGGAGCAGTAATTGTCATGGACGCAGCCGAAGTCCAGCAGGACGGCCTCGTCCTTCTTCAGCCGGCGTTCGGAGGTCTCGTGATGCGGCATGGCGGCGTTGGGGCCGAAGCCGACGATGGTGGCGAACGAGGTCTTCGTCGCGCCCATCGACTGCATGATATCCTCCAGCTCCCTGGCGACGGAGACCTCTGTGCGGCCGGTCTTTACGCGGGGCTTTATGATGCGGAAAGCTTTGGCCGCTATGGAGCAGGCCTTGCGGAGGGCGGCGAGCTCCGTTCCTTCCTTGCACTGGCGCAGCGAGGCGGTGAGCCCGCCGAACTCGGCCAGTCCCTTCCTCTTCCAGAAAGAACCGCCAAGGTAAGTTTCCGTCTCCGGCTCGAAGGCGGCCCTGCGGCAGCCCTTCTCCTTGAGCAGCGCTATAACCGACCCGGGCATATCGTCGGAGGCCTCGGCCCGGACGAAAGGGACACGGGCCTTGAAATGCTCCAGCAGCATCTTGGGCATGAAGGCCCAGGCGCCGTCGCGGGCCACCAGCAGATGCGGCCCCTCCAGGTGGAAGCCAGTGAGGAAGCCGGCCTCGAGGGGTCTCGAAACGGCGAGGGCGTCCAACTTGTTCTTCCTAAGAAGCGACTGAAGCTGCCTGAGCCTTTTCTCGTTCGTGGTCATGCGCGGGTCTCTCCATTGGGAAAGTCGTATCCGATTATTTTATTTTAATTTAAGCGCCCCGGCAACAGAGCGGACGGGCGCGGCTCAGGCCCCGGACCGCAGGGCGCCGGCCAGCCTGAGGAAATCGGAGGGCGAAAGAGCCTGCGCGCGGAGGGACGGGTCTATCCCGGCTTTTTCCAGCGCCGCGGCGGCCTGTCCCTTCTCCCCGCCGAAGGCGGCCGACAGGGAATTAAGGACGGTCTTGCGGCGGTGCATGAAGGCGGCCTTGACCGCCCGGGCGAAGACGGCTTCCAGCCCCGGCGGCAGGAAGGGCTCCGGCAGCGGAGTGAAGACAGCCACGGCGGAATCCACCCT
>JAVVFK010000079.1:0-9638 GCA_032251015.1 Elusimicrobiales bacterium | reverse complement strand
GCTCGGCCCATGATAGGTGTCCCCGTCGAGCTGCCCGGGCGGCGCGTGCCGGGTTGCGGCGAGTCGATCCAGCAGCGCACGCTCGTGGATGCGGAGGATCTCTTCGGGCTCGGCCGGCCTACGGGCCTGGGACAAGACAAAGGTCGGATTTGACTCAGTGGCCGTCAACCCCGCCTGAACCGCCCGCCCTGAAACCGCACAGGTAGGAATAAAAAACCTTCTTCCTTATGGGTTTTGTCAGATAATCGTCGCACCCGGCCTTAAGGGCTTTTTCAACGTCTTCGCGAGTCGCCATGGCCGTCAGGGCCACTATCCTGGTACGCTCCCTATTCTCCGACGCTTCCAGCTTTCGGAATTCAGCGGTGGCGGTGAAACCGTCCACCTCAGGCATCTGTATATCCATGAAGACAAGGTCGTAGCGGCCGACGGATAACTTCTCCAGAGCTTCCCTGCCGTCCTCGGCCAGGTCCAGTTTCACCTTGGACCCCTTCAGGAAGGAAGACATAAGGATCCTGTTATCCTCGGAATCGTCGACTATCAGGATCGAGAGGGGAGGCAGGCTCTCTTTCGTCGCTTCCGTTTTCTGGGAGACCGGTTGCGGGACGGCGCCGGACACGGCCGCCGCCGCTGCCGGAGAGGCGGTCCCGGAGCCGATGCCGTGGATCAACTGCAGGGCCGCCTCGAGCACCGTCTGTTTCTTAACCGGCTTGGCGATATGGACCCGCACTCCGATTTCACCGAATCGGCCGCGATGCACACGCATCGTGTCTGAAGTGACCAACGCCATAGCCGGCTTGGGGGATATTTCCGGATCGGAAATTATTTTTGAGCAGAACTCATAACCGTCCATGCCGGGCATGTTAAAGTCAGAGAATACACAGTGGAATGGCAACCCCCTGCGTTGTTCTTCCTTAAGTTTAAGCAGACCCTCCGCGCCTCCGGCCGCTCCTTCGGCCACGGCTCCCCAGCTCTGGACCATCTCCCGTATGATGATACGATTGGTGAAGTTGTCGTCCACCACGAGGAACCGCCTGCCCTTCAGTTCCGCGACATCCGCTTTGGGCAGATAGACCGACTCCTTCTCTTTTTGCAGCCGGAAACTGGCGGTGAAAAAGAATATCGTCCCGACCCCGACCTCGCTCTCGACCCATACTTTCCCGCCCATCTTCTCGATGATCATCTTGGATATCGGAAGACCCAGCCCCGTACCGCCGTATTTCCTGGTGGTGGAGGCGTCAGCCTGGGTGAATTTCTCGAATACGGCCCCCAGCCTGTCCGGCGCTATTCCGATCCCGGTGTCCCTGACCGAAAAAAGAAGTTCCGCCGTTTCGGCGCTTTGACTATGCTTTCGGACAGAGAGCTCGACCCACCCCTTTTCGACGAACTTGACGGAGTTCCCCATAAGGTTCATTATGACCTGCCGCAGGCGGGTCGCGTCGCCGCGGAGGAACACCGGCACGTCGGGATCTATCCGGCAGCTTATCTCTACGTTCTTCTTGTAAGCCTTGACCGACATCATCTCGCAGGCTTTGGAAGTCAGTTCTTCCAGGCTGAACGGAACTTCTTCCAGTTCCATATGCCCGGACTCTATCTTGGAAATATCAAGCACGTCGTTAATCAGCGACAGCAGCGTGTCGCTTGCGTTGCGCAATATCGAAAGGTACTGACGCTGGTCAGAACCCAGCGAAGCCTCGTCTATCAGCTCCGACATTCCGACTATAGCGTTGAGCGGGGTGCGTATCTCGTGACTCATCGTGGCGAGAAAATCGCTCTTAGCCCTGTTGGCCGAATCGGCCTGCTTGCGGGCATCGACCAGGTCGGATATCAGCCGCTTCTCCAGATTTATATCCTTATGAAGGGCCATAAAATGAGTCAGGATCCCGGCGGTATCCCTGATCGGTGAGATATTCGCGCGGATCCATACAAGCTCGCCTGATTTAGTACGGTTCCGAAGCTCACCAGCCCAGGGCCGGCCTTCCAGGACCGTCTTCCAGAGGCTGGAATAAACGGCCGGAGGCATCTCTCCCGATTTGAGTATCCTCGGATTCTGCCCGATAGCCTCTTCCGGCGAATAGCCGTGCATTGAAGTGAATGCGGGATTGACATACTCTATGCGGCCGGAGGTGTCGGTCAGGACGACGCCCAGCGAAGACTCCTCTATGCCGTTCTTGAGCACGAGTATCTCGTTGCGCTGCTCGGTTAGAGCGCGATTAAGTCGGCGCATGAAGTAAACGACCCAGAACACCAGGAGCAAAACCACGGTGGCTATCAGCGAACTGGAGACGACCATGCTCAAGATATCCCGCCCGATGGCCGCCGAAAGGGTCCGGCTGCGGGCCAGGCCGGCCGCCGAATGGTCGGATAATTTACCCCGCAAATCCGAAGCCGTTTCATAAAAGGCCCGAAACTCTCTTTCCGACTCCGCCTTGCCCGGCGCACCGGACATCCGGCAGCAGGCGGCATGTACGGCCAGTTTCGCGCGCAATGCAGAGATATCCTCCCGGGTAAACGCGTCGGAAACGGCACCGGCCGCCAAAGCCTCCGCGGCGGCCGTATCCGAAGACTCCAGGCTTTCACAGTAGCGCGCCCTGGCCTTCGCAGAAGGTGAAATCGAGCAGGCTCTTATGGCTTCCTCGGCGCCTCTTACGGCATTGGTCAAGGCCAAGGATTTTCCGAGCCTGTTCTGCATCTCTTCGGCCTCACGGCCCAGTGTATGCATCTCGTAGGTGAGAATGAGGGCTCTCGCGATCATCCCCACATGCAGCGCCAGGGCCAGCAGGAGAAGCCCCCAGGTTATCCTGGTGCTTTTTTCTATGTTTTTCATTTCAAGCCCCTCTTGTGCGATAGTGTCGATATGAGATCAGTGTTGCCTCGAAACAGCGCCTAACGCGGCCGCCATCGCTTTTGCCGCCGGCCTTTCCGGGTGGGCCAGGGGGTAAAGTTCGCCCTTTTCTCCCGACGACAAAAGTTCGTGATCGAAAGGAATGGCGCCCAGGAACGGAACGCCGGCCTCGCGGGCGGCGCGCTCGCCGCCGCCGGAGCGGAACAGGTCGACCTGCCCGCCGCAGTGCGGACAGCCGAAAGCCCCCATGTTCTCGACTATACCCGCGACCTTGACCGGAATGGTCTTGAGAAAATTGACGGCTTTCACCGAGTCAAGCAGCGCTATCTCCTGCCCGGTCGTTACCACGACGGCCTCCAGCTCCGGCACCATCTGGCAGAGCGAAAGCGGCTCGTCGCCGGTGCCCGGCGGCGCGTCTATTACCAGCCAGTCCAAGTCTCCCCATCGCACGTCGGCCAGGAACTGCTTGAGCACATTGAGTTTCATCGGACCGCGCCAGATGACCGGGGTGCCCGCCTTGCCCAGGAGCGAACCCATGGATATCAGGGAGAGGTTCTCGCGCACCGGCACGGGATCGATGAATTTGCCGTCTGAGGCGGGGGGGACGCTCTCTTTTCCGGTCAGGCGGGCCATGGAGGGGCCGTGTATGTCTATGTCCAGCAGGCCGGTCCTTTGTCCCGAGGCCGAAAGGATCGCGGCGAACGACGCGGCCACTGAGCTCTTGCCGACGCCGCCCTTGTTGCTCATGACGAGCAGTTTGCGGCCTATCCTGGCCATGTTCTCCTTGATCAGCGACTGGCGATGGTCTATGTGAACCTGGTGCATATTGTCCTCCGCCTTCATAATATATTATTTTGTTATAATAATTGAAAATTTCGTTCCATGCTGTTCCCGCGGCGCCCGGCCGCGACAAGGAGAGAAAATGAAACCGGTCATTACCGCCGATATAGCGGTGGAGGACATAAAGGACGGTGCCACGCTGATGGTATCCGGCTTTATGGGCTGCGGCAACGCCTTCACGCTCATAGACGCACTCATCAAAAAAGGCACCAAGAACCTCAACCTCATCACCAGCGACACCGCCTACCCGAACGTGGGAGTCGGCCGCATCATCTGCGAATGCCGCGCCTCCACGCTCACGGCCTCGCACATAGGGACCAATCCCGTCAGCGGCCAGAAGATGAACTGCGGCGATCTGAAAGTCACCCTGGTGCCGCAAGGCACCCTCGCCGAGCGCATGCGCGCCAAGGGCGCCGGCCTGGGCGGCGTGCTCACGCCCACGGGAGTGGGGACCGAGGTGGAGAAGGGGAAGCAGAAGCTCAACCTCAACGGCAAGGACTATCTCCTTGAAATGCCGCTCGGCGCCGACTTCGCTTTCATAAGGGCCGAGGTCGCCGACAAGTACGGCAACGCCTTCCTGCCGATGGCGACCAAGAACATGGCCGTCTCGATGGCCATGGCCGCCGACCATGTGATACTGGAAGCGGAAAAGATAGTCGAGCCCGGCGAACTGGACCCGGAAAAGGTCACCATCCCCGGCGTTTTCGTCTCGACCCTGGTCAAAGCGACCCTGCCGGCCTCGAACCTGCAGCTCAAATAAGGAGACCGGACATGGACCCTAAAGACATAAAGCGGGAGCGGGTGGTAAAGCGCATAGCCCAGGAATTCCCCGACGGGGCGCTGGTCAACCTCGGCATCGGCATGCCCACGCTGGTGGCCAATCACATCCCGGCGGGCAAGACGATACTTCTTCACAGCGAGAACGGCTTCGTCGGCCTCGGTCCGAAAGCGGAGAAGGGGAAGGAATTGCAGTCGCTGGTCAACGCCGGCGGCCAGCCGGTAACGATTATCCCGGGCGGCTGCTTCTTCGACTCGTCGATGTCCTTCGCCATCATACGCGGCGGGCACGTGGACTACACGGTGCTCGGCGCGCTGGAAGTGGACATGGAAGGAAACCTGGCCAACTACATGATACCGGGCAAGATGGTCCCCGGCATGGGCGGCGCCATGGACCTGGTTGCCGGCGCCAAGAACGTCATCATCGCCATGGAGCACGTCAACAAGAACGGCGCGCCCAAGATACTGAAGAAATGCACGCTGCCGCTGACCGCGGTGGGGGAAGTCGACCTCATCGTCACCGACATGGCCTTCATCCGCGTCACCAAGAAGGGCCTGGTCCTGGAGGAGATAGCCGAGGACACCACGGTGGAGGAAGTGATAAAGGCCACCGACGCCCCGCTGCACGTGGCGGGCAAGCTGGGTAAATTTTAAGGAGCTCACATGGCTAACAAAATGGTCATAACCTGCGCCCTGACCGGGGCGGAAACCACCAAGCAGCAGCAGCCGGCCCTGCCGGTCACGCCCGAGGAGCTGGCGGCGGCCGCAGCCGAGGCCTGCGAGGCCGGCGCGGCGATAATACACCTGCACGCCCGCAACGACGACGGCTCGCCCACGGCCGACATCAAGGTCTTCAAGAAGGCCATAGACCTCATACGCGCCAAGAGCGACGTGGTCATAGAGATCACCACCGGCGGCGCGGTAGGCATGACCCCGGATGAGCGCATAGCTCCCGTCGCGCTGAAGCCCGACATGGCTTCGCTGGACTGCGGCACGGTCAACTTCGGCGACGAATATATCGTCAACACCCTTCCCATAATGCGGCAGTTCGCCTCCGAGATGAACAAGCACGGCGTGCGCCCCACGCTGGAATGCTTCGACGTCTCCCACGTGCAGTCCTCGCACATACTCATCCGGGAGGGCCTGATAAAGCCGCCGTACCATTACGGCTTCGTCATGCAGGTGCCCGCGGCGCTCTCCTTCTCGGTCAAGACGCTGTCCTACATGATCGACCAGATGCCGGCGGAAAGCTATTTCACCGTCATGGGCATAGGCCGCATGCACATCCCCGGCATTTACGGCGCCATCGCCTCCGGCGGCTTCATCCGCGTCGGCTTCGAGGACAATATCTACTACTCGAAGGGTCGGCTGGCCAAGTCCAACGCCGAGTTCGTGGAAAGAGCGGTCCGCGTCTCGCGCGAAGCGGGACTGGAGATAGCCACGCCCTCGGACGCAAGAAAGCTTTTCGATCTTAAGTAAGCTCAAGGAGACAACATGACCGTGAATACCGAGATAGAGATAAAGAAAGGCGGAAACCCGTTCGGCTCCCACCGCGTGATAGAGCCCAAGGGCGTGCTGCCCCAGCCCGCCCAGCGGGTGGACAACAACATGGATTACATCTACGACAACGAGCTGCTGCTCGAAGTGGAGACCCTCAACATAGACTCGGCCAGCTTCACCCAGATAAAGCAGGAGTGCGGCGGCGACGAGGAGAAGATAAAGGCGATGATCACCAGGATCGTCGGAGAACGCGGCAAGATGCAGAACCCCGTCACCGGCTCCGGCGGCATGTTCCGCGGCAAGGTACTCAAGATAGGCCCGGCGCTGGCGGGCAAGACGAACCTCAAGGAAGGCGATAAGATAGCCAGCCTGGTCTCACTCTCGCTGACCCCGCTCAAGATAGAAAAGATCATCGGCATAAAGCCCGGCACCGAGCAGGTCAACGTGGTGGCCAAGGCCATCATCTTCGAGAGCGGCATCTACGCCAAGCTGCCCTCCGACATGCCCGAGACGCTGGCCCTGGCCGTCCTCGACGTGGCGGGCGCCCCGGCGCAGACCGCCAAGCTGGTCCGCCCCGGCAACACCGTGGTCATCATAGGCGCGGCCGGCAAATCCGGCGTACTCTGCGCCTATGAGGCCAAAAAGCGCGCGGGCTGCACCGGCAAGATCATCGGCATCACCAGTTCCGACAGCGGCCTGGCCAAGATGAAGGCGCAGGGCTTCTGCCACGAGGCCTTCAAGCTCAGCGCCACGGACGCGCTGGCATGCTACGAGACCATACACAAGGTCACCGGGGGGAAGATGGCCGACGTGATAATCAACTGCGTCAATATCCCCAATACCGAGATGGCTTCCATCCTGATGTGCCGCGACGGCGGCATAGTGTACTTCTTCACGATGGCGACCTCGTTCACCAAGGCCGCGCTGGGCGCCGAGGGTGTCGGCAAGGACGTGGACATGATAATCGGCAACGGCTACACCAGGGACCACGCCGAGATCACGCTGAACCTGCTCCGGGAGTCGAAACAGCTGCGCGACATCTACGAGAAACAGTACGCCTGAACGGACCGGCGGGCGCCCCGCGAGGGCGCCCGCCGCCATGTTTCGCTGAAGACGAACTCCATATGAACGACAACGGACCCGAGATAAAGAAAGGCGGCAATCCCTTCGGCGCGCACCGCGTGCTGGAGCCCAGGGGCGGCCTGCCCCAGCCCGCGCTGAAGCTCGACAACGGCATGGACCGGATCTACGACAACGAGATACTGGTGGACGTGGACACGCTCAACATCGACTCCGCCAGCTTCACACAGATAAAGCAGGAAGCCGGCGGCGACGAGGAGAAGATAAAGGCCTCCATACTCTCGATAGTGACGGAGCGCGGCAAGATGCAGAACCCCGTCACCGGCTCCGGCGGCATGTTCATAGGACGGGTCGCCCGGATCGGCCCCTCCCTGGAGGGCAGGACGGACCTGAGCGAGGGGGACAAGATCGCCAGCCTGGTCTCGCTGTCGCTGACCCCGCTGAAGATAGACCGGATCATAGGCATAAAGCCCGGCACCGAGCAGGTCAGTGTGGCGGCCAAGGCGATATTGTTCGAGAGCGGAATCTACGCGAAAATACCGGCCGATATCCCGGAGAAACTCGCGCTGGCGATGCTGGACGTGGCGGGCGCCCCCGCCCAGACCGCCAAGCTGGTCCGGCCCAACCAGGTGGTTGTCGTCATAGGGGCGGGCGGAAAATCCGGCCTGCTCTGCGCCTACGAGGCCAGCAAGATAGCCGGCGTGGCCGGCATAGTCGTCGGCATAGAGTATTCGGAGGAAGGCTGCGGCAAGGCGCGGGAGTTCGGCTTCTGCGACCATGTCATACAGGCCAGCGCCACCGACGCGCTGGACTGCCACGCTAAGCTGACGGCCGCCACCGGCGGAAAGCTCGCCGACGTGGTCATCAACTGCGTCAATATCCCCAACACCGAGATGGCCTCGATCCTGATGTGCCGCGACGAAGGCACGGTCTACTTCTTCAGCATGGCCACCTCGTTCACCAAGGCCGCGCTAGGCGCCGAGGGTGTCGGCAAGGACATAGTCATGCTGGTCGGCAACGGCTATACCCGCCACCACGCGGAGACCACGCTCAATATACTGCGGGAATCCCCGGCCATCCGCGCCGCCTACGAGAAACTGTACGCATAAGGAGAAAAAAATGCGCGAACACATGAAAGTCGACTACCGCAGGATACCGCTCTGGAAGAACGTGCCCGCGAGCGACTGGAACGATTACAAATGGCAGCTGCGCAACGTGATCAAGGACGTCCCGACGCTGGCCAGGGTCGCGGTACTGACGGCGCGGGAAAAGAAGGACCTCAAGGCCTGCCTGAAGAAGTTCACGATGGCCATAACCCCCTATTACGCGGCCCTTATGGACAAGCGCGACCATAACTGCCCCGTGCGCATGCAGGCCATACCCCGCGGCCTGGAACTGATGGACGACCCGTCCGACCTCTCCGACCCGCTGCACGAGGACGTGGACTCGCCGGTACCGGGGCTCACCCACCGCTACCCGGACCGCGTCCTGCTACTGGTCACCAATATCTGCTCTATGAACTGCCGCCACTGCACCCGCCGCCGCCTGGTCGGCTTCACCGACATGCACATGCCGCGCAAGAACCTGGACAAGGCCATCGAGTACATACGCCGCAGCCCGGAGGTCCGCGACGTGCTGATCTCGGGCGGCGACCCGCTGGTCCTGCCCGACGAGATGCTGGAGGACATCATCTCCCGCCTGCGCAAGATAAAGCACGTGGAGATAATCCGCATAGGCAGCCGCACCCCGGTCGTCATGCCCATGCGCATCACGGACTCGCTCGTGAGCATGCTGAAAAAGTACCACCCGATCTACGTCAACACGCACTTCAACCACTCCAGGGAGATCACGGCGGAAGCTTTCGAGGCCTGCCGCAAACTGGCCGACGCCGGCATCCCCCTCGGCAACCAGAGCGTCCTGCTGCGCGGGGTCAACGACTGCCCCCAGACGATGAAGCGGCTGGTCCACGAACTGCTGATGGCGCGGGTAAAGCCCTACTACATCTACCAGTGCGACCTGTCGAAGGGCATCAGCCATTTCCGCACCACGGTCTCCAAAGGCATAGAGATGATCGAGAACCTGCGGGGACATACCAGCGGCATGGCCGTGCCGACCTTCGTCGTGGACGCTCCCGGCGGCGGCGGCAAGACGCCCGTAATGCCCAACTATCTCATCTCCATGTCCGAGAAACGCGTGGTGCTGCGCAATTACGAGGGTGTCATTACGACTTACACCGAGCCCACCGGCTACTCGGCTTCCTGCGGGGGAGCGGGCTGCCCGGACAAGACGTACAAGCCTATGGACGGCGTGGCGAAGCTGCTCAGCGGCGAGAAGCTGACGCTGGAGCCCGCGCATCTCGTCAGGACCAGGCGGCACCGCAAATAAGAGAGGCACGATTGGACCCGATCGGTCAGCTAGAAGGCCGCACGACTTTCATCGTCGGCTCCAGGAAGAACGCCGGCAAGACGACGTTCCTCAATTACGCCCTGGCGCGACGCCGCCGGCCGGCGGCCTGCCTGAGCGTCGGCGTGGAGAGCGGGACGGCGGACAGGATCTTCGGCACCCCCAAGCCCCGCGTGCGCCTGCGGCCGGGCGACGC
>JAVVFK010000078.1:0-9674 GCA_032251015.1 Elusimicrobiales bacterium | reverse complement strand
AGCAAGCCGTCCAGCGACATTTGCGCCCCGGAGAACGCGCCGGCGAAGGCGCCGGCTCCATAGCCGGAGGAGACCTCCTGCGCGGCGAGCGGCGGCAGGCAGAGCAGAAGCGGCAGGAGGGCGGCGGCAGGCAGTTTCATTTTCTCCCTCCGAAGTAGACCGTGTAGCCGAGGGAGAGGGTGGTGCCGCCGCCGTAAGGCCCGCTGAGCGCGAAGTCGAGGTAGAGGTCCAGCGAACCGGAGGCCGTGAAATAGCTGAGTCCCGGCGAGAGCAAGGCGGTGAATTCGTCTTCGGGCGAGGGCGCGCGTTCCAGCCGCGCGGCGGCGGTGGCGTGCAGCGGCAGACGGCCGAGCGGACGGTTATAGCGCCCGCCGACGCCCAGCGTGAGACCGTTGTAATCGTCGTTGTCGTTGCCGCCGGTAAAACCTATGTTCGCCGAAACGTCCACGCGTTCGGTGAGGAAACGCCCCAGCCGGCCGCGCAGCGAGGTCACGGTCCCCCCGCCCGAGCGGCTGACGGCGCCGCCGAGATAGGCCAGGTAGCGGCCTTTGAGCGACGGTTCCCGCGGCTTATAATCCAGCGGCGGGCGCGCGGACAGGTCGGCCAGGTAGGTCTCTATCACGGCCCGTCGCGCCGGCGAAGACGTGAGCGCGAGTTCTTCTTTCGCCGCGGCCGCGGCGGAGCGGTAAGCGCCGAGCTTCTCCAGCGTTACGGCGCGGCCGGCGTGGCAGCTCGCGGCACCCGGCATCTTTTCGCAGAGCCCGTCGTAAAGCACGGCCGCCGCCGCGTAACGCTTCTGCGCCATCAGGAGATTTATAGCGGCCGAAGCCTCCTCGAAATCGCCGCCGGGGAGCGGCAGGGCCAGGGGCGGAAGCTTCAGCGGAGCGCCGAGCCAGGCCGGCACGGGCGCGCCCTGTTCGGCCGAGGCGTTCTCCAGCCCGGCGGCGTTGAGCAGTTCGGCCAGGTAGAACCGGACCTCCGGGTCCAGGTGCCCCGTTATCAGCGCGCGGTCGATGTTGTAGAAAGCGGCCTCGGCCAGCCCCGCCCGGGCCAGCGCGTAGGCGTATTCGCCCATGATGGAAGCTTCGGCGGCCGTCCGGGCGGCGGCCAGGTATTTATCCAGCGCCTCCGATGGCGCGGCGGCCGGGGAAAGGGCGGTCTCGCGGGCTGAGAGGAGTTTTTTGTCGGGGGCGGCGGAACAATTATCGGGATGGGAGAGGAAGAGAAAAACGGAGCAAAATAATAAGGATCGCTTCATTTGATAATGGCCCGTCGGGGTATAAACCCATCATATGAAATCGCGGTGCGCGCACACAAATTGGATAAGGGGTAGTTCTTTCAGTAATAATGCCCCAGGTCCTTGAGATTTTCCGTCGTAAGCTTCGGGCTGAACACGTTGTACACCCAGAGCTGGTAGGCGATGACGGCCGGCATGAATATCCCGACCACGACGGTCATCACTTTGAGCGTATAGGGCCCCGAGGCGGAGTTGTAGGCGGTAAGTCCCGCGCCGCGCTGCCCTATCGCCGGTATCAGGTCCGGGTACATGCCGGCCAGACCCGTGAAGATCAGCGCCAGTATGAAGACCATGGAACCGATGAAGGCCCCGTGAGGCGAGCCGGAGAAGCCGGACTTGGAGCGGATGAGTCCCGCCGCCGCGGCCAGCGGCAGCAGGTAAAGGAGCGGCTTCGACGCGTAATTTTGGAAGAGCGGCGTGCCGTAGCGCGACGCGGCCAGGAAGACCAGCAGCAGGAAGGCGACCAGGTACCAGGCCCGGTCTGCGGCGGCCGCGGCCCGATCGGACAGCGGCCCGCCGGAGCGCAGCGCCAGCCAGAGCAGGCCGTGATGCAGGAACATCACCATGAAGAATACCGCCGTCAGCAGCGCGTAGGGATTTAGCAGGCCGGAGACCCCCGACGTTATGGTACCCCCTTCCAGCGGGAAGCCGAGGAAGAGGTTGCCGAAGAGGATGCCCAGCAGCAGCGCCGGCAGGAATCCCCCGGCGGCTATGGAAAAGTCCCAGAAGCGGGTCCAGCGTTCCCCCTGCACCTTGCCCCTGAACTCGAAGGACACGCCGCGGAATATCAGCGAGAGCAGCAGCAGGAACATCGCGGCGTAAAGCCCGCTGAAAAGCGCGGCGTATACCGGCGGGAAGGCCGCGAAGGTGACGCCGGCGGCCGTGACCAGCCAGACCTCGTTGCCGTCCCAGACGGGACCGATGGTGTTTATCACCACGCGCTTCTCGTCGGGCGAGCGGGTTATGAAATTATGCGCCATGCAGGCGCCGAAGTCGAAGCCGTCGAGCGCCAGGTACACGGCCCAGAGCAGGCCCCACACCAGGAACCAGAAAGTGTTGAGGTCCATCATGCCGCGCCCTCCGGGACTTTCGCCGCGTATTTGAACATGAGGTAGACGCCGAGCGCGCCCAGGGCGGCGTAGACCAGCGTCAGCGAGACCAGCGAGAAGGCCACCATGCCGGCGCCGACATTGGGCGAGGCCCCTTCCGCCGTCCGCATCAGACCGTACACCACCCACGGCTGGCGGCCCATCTCGGTCACTATCCAGCCCAGTTCGCAGGCCAGGTACGGAAGCGGCAGGACGAAGACCGCGGCCTTGAGGAACAGCGGGTAGCGCT
This sequence comes from Elusimicrobiales bacterium, assembly GCA_032251015.1. Lineage (GTDB taxonomy): Bacteria > Elusimicrobiota > Elusimicrobia > Elusimicrobiales > UBA9959 > UBA2231. The sequence continues at coordinate 7,039 of JAVVFK010000078.1, read as the reverse complement.
CCGCCCGGCCGAGCAGCGACAGCGCGACGGCCGCGGCCGAGAAGGCTATGAAGAACATGCCCAGCGCCACCATGAGCTTGAAACTTATGAACACAGGCCACAGCGGCGGCCGGTCGTCGGGGTGGAAGTCCTTGAGGCCTTTTATCTCGGCGTCGGAGTCCTTGAAGGCCATGAAGCTCAGCAGCTTCGGTATGCCCAGCGCTTCGACGCGGTTGCGCTCATTGGCCGGATCGGGTACGACGAGAAGATTGTAAGGGACGCCTTTCTCCGTCTCCCAGACGGCCTCCATCGCGGCGAACTTGGCGGGCTGCAGTTTTGCCGTCATCATCCCGTTGATGTCGCCGGCGCCCAGCACGCCCAGCGAGGCGGCCAGGGCCATGAAGGCGCCGAAACGGAAAGAGCGGCCGAAGAATACGGGCGCGTTCTTCCTGAGAAGGTGCCAGGCCGAGACGCCCATGACGAAGAAACCCGCCACGGCCCAGGCCGCCAGCACGGTGTGCAGGAACATGGCCCAGCCGTACGGGTTGGAGAGCAGCGCGGCGAAGTCTATCATCTCCGCCCGGCCGTTGCGGACCACGTAACCGACGGGGTTCTGCATCCAGCCGTTGGCGAGTATGATCCACAGCGCCGAGAGATTGGTCCCTATGGCCACCATCCAGATGGACAGCAGGTGCAGGCCGCGGGAGACCCTCTTCCAGCCGAATATCCAGATGCCTATGAAGACGGACTCCAGGAAGAAAGAGGAGGCGGCCTCTATGGCCAGCGGCGCGCCGAAGACGTCGCCGACGTAGACGGAGTAGGCGGCCCAGTTCATGCCGAACTGGAACTCCAGCGTTATGCCGGTGACCACCCCGACCACGAAGTTTATCAGGAAGATGTTCCCCCAGAACTTCGCCATCTCCACGTAACGCTCGTCCTTCGTGACGTAGGCGAGCGTCTCCATCGCCGCTATGAACAGCGCCAGGCCTATCGTCAGCGGCACGAAGAGGAAATGGAACCCCGCGGTCACGCCGAACTGCAGTCTGCTTAAGAGAAGAGCGTCCATTGCCTTACCGTATCTTCAGGGACGAGAGCGCCAGCAGCATCAGCATGATGCCGGCTATCCAGAACCGCACCGTCACCTTGGATTCCCCCACGCCTTTGAGCTCGAAGTGATGATGGAGCGGGGCCATCAGGAACACCCGTTTCTTGTTCCGCAGTTTGTAGGAACCCATCTGCAGCAGCACCGAGAGCGTCTCGACGAGGAAGATGCCGCCGGCTATGGGCAGCAGCAGTTCCTGCTTGACCGCTATGGCGGAGACGCCGATGGCGCCGCCCAGGAAAAGCGAGCTGGTGTCGCCCATGAAGACCTCGGCGGGATGGGCGTTGTACCAGAGGAAGCCCAGGCAGGCGCCTATCATCGCGGCCAGGAACACCGTTATTTCCCCGGCCCCCTCGACGTGGATGATTTTGAGATAGGACGCTATATTGGCGTGGCCCGCGGCGTAGGCGATGACCGCGAAGGTAAGCGCGGCGAAAACTATGGTGCCCGCCGCCAGCCCGTCGAGCCCGTCGGTCAGGTTGACCGCGTTGGAGGAGCCTATGATCACAAGCATGACCAGCGCCGCGTAGAAGAGACCCAGGTCCAGCGTCAGCCCCTTGGTGTAGGGCACAAGCAGATGATCGGCGAACTGCGGGTTGGGAGGGCTGACCGCCAGGTACACCGCGACCGCCGCGGCCGCGAACAACTGCAGCGAGAATTTAAAAGCGGAGGAGGCCCCGTTCGGGTCCTTGCGCACCAGTTTCTTGTAATCGTCCATCCAGCCCGCGAAGGCCAGCACGACGGTGACGAAGGAAAGCAGCAGGATGAAGCGGTTGTCGGGGCGGGCCCAGAGCAGCGTGCCGGCCATCATCGTGACGAAGATCAGCAGGCCTCCCATCGTGGTGGTGCCGGCCTTGGCCAGGTGGGTCTGCGGACCGTCGGTGCGCTGCACCTGCGCTATCTTGTACGAGCGCAGCTTGTTTATGAGCCAGGGTCCGAAGATCAGGCTCAGCAGGAACGAGGTTATCACCGCCCCGCCGGCGCGGAAAGTTATGTACTGGAAGACGTTGAGCGGGCTGAAGAGTTCGCGGAATTCGTTGAGGTAATAAAGCATCGGTTATAGTCCTTCTATGAGAGTCTCAAAACGCATCGAGCGGGAGGCCTTCACCAGGAAGAACCCCTCTCCCGCGGCGACAAGTCCCCGGAACTCGTCCCGCCAGGCCGACGGGTCGCCGGCGTATACGGCCTTGACCGACGGGAAGCGCGCGTAGAGCTCGTCGGCGGCCGCGCGCATCTCCGGCCCGGCCAGGAACACCTTCGCGGGCCCGGCGGCGGCGATGAGGGCGGCCAGCTCCCGGTGGTACTTCTCCGAGAAACGGCCCAGTTCCTTCATGTCGCCCAGCGCCAGGTAGCGCGGCGCCCGCGCGCCGGCGGCGGCTTCCAGGGCGGCCGCCATCGACTGCGGGTTGGCGTTGTAGGCGTCGAGCAGCACGCGCGAACCGGCTATCTCCAGCTCCTGCATGCGCATCGGCGGCGGCTTGAAATTCTCGAGGCCTTTCTTTATGACCGCCGGCTCCAGGCCCAGTTCCCGGGCGGCGGCCCAGGCCGCGGCGGCGTTGAGCCGGTTATGCGGGCTGTCCTGCGGCAGGGACACGGCGAACTCGCCGGCCTTCTCGGCTATGACGAAAGCGCCTTTCTCCAGCACGCGGTAATCGGCCGCCGGCGAGCGGCCGAACGAGACGGCGGACGGGCGACCGGCGAGCCGGCGCAGCATATCGTCGTCGGCGTTATAGACCAGCCTGCCGCCGGGCGCCAGCGAGTCGGCCAGCTCCGTCTTGGTCAGGAAAACGGTCTCCAGGTCGCCGAACTTCTCCAGGTGCGAAGGCCCGATATTGGTTATGATCCCCACGGCGGGCAGGGCCAGGGGCGCTATCTCGGCTATGTCCCCCCGCCGCGAGGCGCCCAGCTCGAATATCGCGTAGCGGTGCTCCGCCGACAGTTCCAGCAGGGAGAGCGGCAGGCCGAACTGGTTGTTGAGATTGCCCTTGTTGGAGCAGGCGGGACCGGCCTGCGACATGGCGGAGAAGAGCATCTCCTTGACCGTGCTCTTGCCGTTGGAGCCCGTCACCGCCGCCGTAGCCGGGGAGAACCGGCGCCTGTGGAAAGCGGCCAGCGATTGCAGGGCCCTGAGCGTGTCCTTCACCGCCACAACGGCCGGCGGCCTGGGGCCCGCGGGCAGCCGGTCCTCACGGCAGATCCAGCCGGCCGGCGAAGCTTTCAGCGTGCCGGCCAGGAAATCGTGGGCGTCGTGCTTCTCGCCGGCCAGCGCCCAGAAATAATCGCCGGCCCCGAGCGCCCGGGAATCCGTTACGAACGAATCGAAGACCGCGCGCGGGTCGCCGGCGAGGAGTTTTCCCCCCGCAGCGTCCGCCAGCCTCTCCAGGTCCAGTCCCAGTTTCATGCGGCGCCCTTTCCGGCTTTCACGGCCTGGGCGGCTTCCTCGGCGTCGCTGAAACGGACGGTCTCGCGGCCGAGCACCTGGTAATCCTCGTGGCCTTTGCCGGCTATCAGGACTATGTCACCCGGCCCGGCGGCGGCGACGGCCGCGCGTATGGCGGCGCGCCTGTCGGGGATCACCGTGTAATTGGAGTGCGCGTTTTTCACGCCGGCCTCGATCTCGGCTACTATCGCGGCCGGATCCTCGGTGCGCGGATTGTCGCTGGTTATGAACGCCAGGTCGCTCAGCGAGCAGGCCGCGCGGCCCATGGGCGCGCGCTTGCCGCGGTCGCGGTCGCCGCCGCAGCCGAATACCGTGATGAGGCGGCGGCCCGGGACGCCGCGCAGGCTTTTCAGCACGCTTTCCAGAGCGTCGGCGGTATGCGCGTAATCGACGAAGATCTGGAAGTCCTGGCCGGCCCGCACCGGCTCCAGGCGCCCCGGTACTTTATCGAGCGCCTCCAGGCCCGCGGCTATGTCGGCGGGCGATACGCCCAGCGCGTGGGCGGCGCCGGCGGAGGCCAGCGCGTTATAGAGATTATGGCGGCCGAAGAGCCGCAGCTTCACCGGAGCCTCGCCGGCGGGGGTATGAAGCGTGAAGTTTATCCCGTCATGGCCGTATTCCGGGGCGCCGGCCGTGATATCGGCGGGTTTATCGAGCGCGTAGGTGAGGACCTTCGACCCGGCGGCCGCGCGCGTGACTTCCTCCGCCGAAGGCTCGTCGGCGTTGACCACGGCGGCCCTGCCTTCCTTGCCGGAGGCCGCCGTCAGAGTGAACAGCCGGAGCTTGGCGAGCAGGTAATTGTCCCTGTCCTTGTGGAAGTCCAGATGGTCGCTCTGGAGATTGGTGAACACCGCGCAGTCGAACTTAACGGAGTCGGCCCGGCTCAGCGCCAGCGAATGAGAGGAGACTTCCATAACGGCCGCGCGGGACCCGGCTTCCGCCATCTTCGCCAGGAGCGCGTGCAGGTCGGGGGCCATGGGCGTGGTATTGGGCGCGGAGGAGATCACTTCCCCCCCGACGCGGTAATTGACCGTCCCGATGACGCCCGGTTTCATGCCGAGGCGTGAGAAAACAGCCTCCAGCATGTAGGTTATGGTGGTCTTGCCGTTGGTGCCCGTGACGCCGATTACTTTCAGCTTTTCGGAAGGGCGGCCGTTGAACTCGGCGGCCGCGTGCGAGAAAGTGGCCGTTATGTCCGCGGCCTTTACCCAGGCCGCTCCCGGGGGCAGGCCGGCGGGCGCGTCCGAACGCGACACCACGGCCGCCGCGCCCTTGCGCAGAGCCTCGGCGGCGTGCAGATCCCCGTCGGTATTGGCCCCCGGCAGGGCGAAGAAAACGCCGCCGCGCAGGTCTTTGCGCGAATCGTAGAAGATGCCGGTGACTGTCAGGCGGGGATCGCCGTTTTCCAGGCGGTCACCCGGGAGGATGAGGTTTCCGAGGCGCATTTGCCTATATAATAACAAATTTAATTATTGGCTTTTTCGGTAGGCACGTCGGGCGGCAGGCCGGTGGCTGTTATTATGCGGGAGGCGATCTCCCGGAAGGCCGGCGCCGCGGTCTCGCTGCCGTAGTTATAGGCCTTGGGCTGGTCGATGATGACAAGTATGGTATAGAGCGGCTCGTCCAGCGGGAAGAAGCCGACGAAAGAGGCCACGTTCTTGCCGCTGACGTACTTGCCGTATTCGTCTATCGTCTTGGATGTGCCGGTCTTGCCGGCGATGGAATAGCCCGCCACGTCGGCCGTCTTGCCGGTCCCTTTTGTGACCACGGCCCGCAGCATTTTCTTGAGGGTGCTGATGGCTTTTTCTCCCGCCGCCCGCCTTATAACGGAAGGCTTCTCCTCGCGCGCCTCGTTGCGGGAAGGATCGGCGACCCTTGCCACCAGCCTGGGTTCCATAAGCAGCCCCCCGTTGGCGATGGCCGAATAGGCGTTTATCACCTGTATCGGCGTGGCGGCCAGGCCGTGCCCGTAGGAGCCGACGGCCAGGTCGATGGGCTTGTAGCGCGAGGCGGGGCGCATGATTCCCGAGGATTCCCCGTAGAAGCCCAGCCCCGTGCGCGTGCCGAAGCCGAAGGCCTTGGCGTAGCGGTAGAAGTCCTGGAGACCCAGCTGGATGCCCAGCTTGGCCGTGCCGATATTGGAGGACTTCTCCAGCACCTGTGAAAGCGTCAGCGTTCCGTCCGGTTCATGGTCGCCGATGGTCACGCGCGGCGCGAACTGCCATTTCCCGTTCTCGCAGAAGAAGGTCTCGGACGGCGAGGTCTTGCCGGTGTCCAGGGCCGCCGCGAAGGTCACGGACTTGAAAGTCGAGCCGGGCTCGTATACCCATTCGACCGGCACGACCTGGGTAAGGTTCTCCGGCCAGGAGGCCATGGCCAGGATATTGCCGCTGCGCGGGTCCTGCACTATGACTATGCCCTGTTCGGCGCGGGTGGATTCCGTGTATTTCTTCACCGACTCCTGCGCGAAGAACTGTATGCGCTTGTCCAGCGTCAGGTGCAGGTCCATCGGGCGGCCGCCGTCCTTTAGCGTGTCGCCGTAGATGATCCGGCCGGCCGCGTCGCGCACGACTTCCCGTTCGCTGACGGTGCCCGCCAGCACCTTGTCGTAGAGCAGTTCCAGGCCGCTGAGGCCCCCTTTATCGCCCGCCACTCCCAGCAGACCCCGCGCCAGTCTGCCCGACGGGTAATAGCGCGACTGCCTGGCGTCGAGCGTGACGCCGCGTATGCCGAGCTCCTTGAGCTTTTCGTATTCGGCGCGGTCGAGGCCTTTCTTGACGGGGATATAACTGCGGGCGCGCGCGTAGCGCCGCGCCAGGGTCCGGCGGGATACTTTCAGCGTCGAGGCCAGGACGTCGAGGTCCCGGGAGGGATCGGCGAGCTCCTTTTTCATGGCCCCGCAGTCCCAGGTGACGATGGATTCGGCGAGCAGGTTCCCCTGCGCGTCGAAGATGCGGCCGCGCGGCCCGGTCTCAGAAACGAGACGGTCGAACGACTTTGAGGCAGTCCGCGAAAGATTTTCGTGCTTTATCGTCTGCAGGTAGAACAACCGCAGAAATACGATGGCCGGGGCCAGCGAACATATTATCGCGCAGAATTTTATGCGCTGTCGTAGTGTGGGAACGCTCATGTCTGTCGAAAGCGCGGCTGAAGGCGCCGCCGCCGAAGGCCGTAGCGGCCAGTCTCTCTTTTAAGCCGGGGGTGAGGGGCATGCAAGACAGCTCCTTTGGCGTATCGGCGGGGGACATCATGCGGCATGGCGTCCCCTTACCGTCGGCCGGAGAGAGCTCTTACATGGACCTCCCGTTCCCCCGCTTGAAGAATCGCGCCAGCCAGAAGGACTGGCTGCGCTCGCCCCGCTGCGGGCCGAGCTGCACGATGCGGTCGGGTTCCGGGTAGGCCATGCCGAGCTTCTGCGCTTTCGCCTCCAGCGAGGCGGGCGAGAGCGCGATGCTTATGTCCTTGCGCAGGTAATCGTTGCGGTGCTCGATGTCCCTCATCTCCCTGCGAAGCGTCTC
>JAVVFK010000077.1:0-9811 GCA_032251015.1 Elusimicrobiales bacterium | reverse complement strand
GGCGGAGATCTCCACCAGTGTCTGGAGATAGCGCAGTTGTACCGCAGTCGGTGTGCGATCGAGTACTTCGGCTGCCGCCGTGACCTTCTCGGAAGCTTGGAATTCCCCTTCCGCCGCAATGACTTTGGCGCGGCGTTCCCGCTCGGCCTCGGCCTGGCGGGCTATGGCGCGCTGCATCTCATGCGGCAGGTCCACGTTCTTGACCTCGACGCTGGAGATCTTGATGCCCCAGGGCTCGGTGTGGAGGTCGAGTATCTGCTGGAGTTCCTGGTTGATCTTGTCGCGGTGGGCGAGCAGGTCGTCGAGCTCCTGCTGGCCGAGCACGCTGCGCAGCGTGGTCTGCGAGAGCTGGCTGGTGGCGTACATGAAGTTCTCCACGTTCAGCACGGCCGACTGCGGGTTGACGACGCGGAAGTACACGACGGCGTTGACCTTGACCGAGATGTTGTCGCGGGTTATCACGTCCTGCGGCGGGACGTCTAGCACCACCACGCGGGTGCTGATCCTGAAGATCTCCTGCACCATCGGTATGACGATTATGATGCCGGGTCCCTTGACGCCGGTGAAGCGGCCCAGCGTCAGCATGACGGCGCGCTCGTATTCGTTGAGGACCTTGATGCTGCTTATCAGCACCACGGCCAGTATTGCTATCAGCGGAAGATATCCGTACATCGTTTGCCTCCTGTCAGGCCGGCGCTTTGAACCCGGAGTCCCCCGGCCCTCTATCCGCAAGTTTATAACATTTTGCCGTTATTTGCTATCATTGTAAATATAACGGGCCGACGGAGGCGCAGCCCCCGGCCGGCCCAGGCGGGATCTTTATTCGCGGAGCGCGGCAGGGGCGGGGTGCCTTAGGAACTTATGAGCAAAAGACGCCTGGCTAGAGAAAATTGCCTTCAGTCGCTATACCTCACCGATTCCGGGGTCATGACCCCCGAAGAGGTCCTCGCCGTCTTCCAGAAGGGCGATTTCGCCCGCGAGGGGAAGGTCTTCGAGTTCTACAAGGACATCTTCCTCACCACCTTCTCCAGCACCCAGCGGATAGATACCATAATACGCTCCACCAGCCGCAACTGGGAGATCGACCGCATGGCGGTCATCGACCGCTGCATACTGCGCCTGGCCGTCTGCGAACTGGCCATACTTCGCGACGCGCCGGCCCCGGTAGTCATCGACGAGGCCATAGAACTGGCCAAGAAATATTCCACCGAAAAATCCGGGAAATTCGTCAATGGCGTGCTAGACAGCATAGCCAGGAGCCCCGCCGTCAAGGCGCCGGCCGATGCCAATGACCCCCCGCCAGAACCCCCAGCGAACGCCTGAAGAGGAGATCTCTTTCCTGCGCGGCGAACTGCGCCGGCACGAGAGGCTTTATTACGTCCTGGACCGGCCGGAGATAACCGACGCCGAGTTCGACGCCATGATGCGCCGCCTGCGCGAGCTGGAGGCAGCCTACCCGCGGTACGCCTCCGAAGACTCGCCCACCCGCCGCGTCGGCGGAGAGCGTTCCAATACCTTCCCTCCCGTGCCGCACAAGGTGCCGATGCTCTCCCTCGACAACTGCTATTCGGAGGAGGAGTTCCGCGACTGGCACGCGCGGGTGGTCAAAGCCCTGGGAGAGGAGAGGTTCGAACTGGCGGTCGAGGCCAAAATAGACGGGCTCTCCTGCTCCATCGAGTACGCCGGGGGGAAGCTTGTACGCGCTTCCACGCGCGGCGACGGCGAGACCGGCGAGGACGTGACGCTCAACGTGCGCGCCATAGGCGCCGTGCCGCTGGCCCTGCCGCCCGGCGCCCCGGACGATTTCGAGGCCCGCGGCGAAGTTTACATGGACAAGGACGATTTTAGCCGGCTGGTCCAGGACGCCGTGGACGAGGGCAAAAAGGAAATTCCCGTAAATCCCCGCAACGCCGCCGCCGGCTCGCTGCGCCAGAAAGACCCCTCCGTCACGGCGCGCCGGCGTCTTAAGTTCTTCGCTCATTCCTACGGTCATCTCGCCGCCGGCGCCGAGCCGGCCTCGCACTGGGAATACCTGGAGCGCTGCCGCGAACTGGGCTTCCCCGTCTCTTCGGTGAGGAAGCTCTGCAAGAGCGCCGGCGAGGCGGTGGAGTTTTACAGGGCGCACTCGGAGAAGCGCCTGGCCCTGCCCTACGAAATAGACGGGCTTGTGGTGAAGGTGAATTCCCTGCAGCAGCAGAAGCGGCTGGGCTTCACCGCCAAAAGTCCCCGGTGGGCGATCGCCTTCAAGTACCCGGCCCAGCAGGCCGTCACGCGCGTACTGGGCGTGGAATTCTCGGTCGGCCGTACCGGGGCCGTGACCCCGGTGGCCCGGCTCGAACCGGTCAAATGCGGCGGTGTGACCATCGCCAGCGCCACGCTGCACAATTTCGACGAGATAAGCCGCCTCGGGCTAAAAACGGGCGACAAGGTCGTCATAGAGCGCGCCGGAGAGGTCATCCCCAAGGTCGTGCGCGTCGACGCTTCCGCCCGCGACGGCTCCGAGAAGGACGTCGTTCCACCCAGGTCATGCCCCTCCTGTTCCTCCGAGCTTTTCCGCGACGAGGAGGAGGTCGCGCTGCGCTGCGTGAATCCCTCCTGCCCCGCCCAGTTGCGCCGCTCGCTGCTCCACTTCGCCTCCCGCGACGCCATGCGCATCGAGGGCCTCGGCGAGTCCGCCGTGGACCAGCTGCTGGCCAGGGGCCTGCTGAAGGGCTTTCCGGATATTTACCGTCTTAAGAAAGAAGACCTGCTCGGCCTCGACCTGTTCAAGGAGAAGAAGGCGGAGAACCTGCTGGCCGAGATAGAAGGGAGCAAGGAAAAACCCCTGTCCCGGCTAATCTACGCCCTGGGTATACGGCACATAGGCGAGAAAAGCGGCCGGGTCCTGGCCGGACATTTTAAGACGATGAAGTCCTTCATGTCCGCCCCGACGGAGGAACTGGCCAGGGTCCCGGACGTGGGCCCGGTCGTCGCGGAGGCCATATCGGAGTTTTTCAAATCGGAGGCGACGCGCGCCATGATAGGGGAGCTGGAGGCGCTGGGCCTGCGCATGGACGAGCCGGCACGCGCCGGCGCCGGGAATAAACTCGACGGAAAGACCTTCGTCTTCACCGGGGAACTCAAGTCCATGACCCGTTCCGACGCGCAGGGGAAGGTGCGCGAGCTGGGGGGAAAGGAGACCTCTTCGGTCTCGGCCAAGACCTCTTACGTCGTGGCCGGCGCCGACCCCGGCTCTAAGCTGGCCAAAGCCCGCAAACTCGGCGTTACCGTCCTCACCGAGGAAGAGTTCATCGCTTTGATAAAGAAGTGACTATTCCAGGGGCACGCCGCCCCGCGTTCATAAGGACACAATGGGGGTGGCGGCGGATTCGCGGAGAAAAACCCTTCGAAGCGAACCGCCGACAGGACCCCCATAGTTATTCCTTGGAAACGGGGCGGCCGTGACGAGCGCGTGTGCCGGGGGAGAAGGGCCGAATAAGATACGGACATGGAAAAGATAGCGTATATAAGCGTGCAGGATAAGAGCGGGGTAGCCGAGTTCGCGCACGGGCTGACCGAACTGGGCTACGAGGTCTGGTCGTCGGGCTCGACGCTCAGGCTCCTGCGCCAGGCCGAGATAGACGTGGAGGAAGTCCCGGACTCGGTCCCGGTGGCGTCGGAAGTCATCAGCGCCCTCTCCGGCGGCCGCGCCGCCGTCGAGAAGCCAACGCTGGTCGCCGCCAACCTTTACCCCATAGCCAAGATCGTCCGCCAGGACGCCTTTACCCTCGAAGAACTCCCCGATTACCTGGACGTCTCCAATTCCGCCGTGATGCGCGCGGCGGCCCGCTCTTTCCATGACACCGCGATAGTCTGCGATCCCGCCGATTACAGCTCCGTGCTGGACGCCCTGCGCGAGTTCGGCTCGCTGTCCGGCGAGCGCCTGCGCGCCCTGGCCGCCAAGGCCTGGGGCTACTGCGCCTATTACGACGCCACCGTGGCCCAGTACCTGAGCCCGTCGGCCGCCGCCGCGCTGCCGCCCGAACTGTCCATGGCGCTCAAGAAAGTGTGCGGTCTCTCCTACGGCGAGAACAGGCATCAGAAAGCCGCCTTCTACTCGCTCAGCGGCGCGCGCCCCTGGGGACTCAACGCCGCCTCCGTGCTGCAGGGCTACCCGCTGAACCTGAACCATTACCTGGACCTGGACTGCGCGTTCGAGCTGGCCGCCGAGTTCGAGGAGCCGGCCTGCGCCGTGGTCAAACACCGTTCCCCCTGCGCCGCCGCCTGCGCCTCCTCCCCCGCCGAGGCTTTCCGGGCCGCTTTCCGGGCCGATCCGCGCGGCGCTTTCGGCGCGACGGCGGCCTTCAACCGGCCGGTGGACGCCGAGGCCGCCCAGGCCGTCTCGGGCGAACTGGTGGAGAGCCTCATCGCCCCGGAATATTCCAGGGAGGCGCTGGAAATACTGAAGTTGAGGGAGGACCTGCGCATAACCGCGATGCCCTCCGCCCTGCTTTCCGCGGGAGAGGCCGGGATACACAAAGTTTCCGGCGGGCTGCTTATAGAGGAGAGCGATTCGGTCACTGAGCCTCCCGCCCCGCGTATAGTCTCGAAGCGCAAACCCTCGGCGATAGAGTACGCCTCCATGTCGCTGGCCTGGCGCGCGGCCAAGCACGCCCGCACCTACGCCATAGCGCTTGCCCAGGGGCAGGCCACGGTCGCCATAGGCTCCGGCCAGCCCTCCACGCTGGATAGTTTCAGGCTGGCCGCGATGAAGGCGAAGGAAAAGCACCCGATAATAGCTCCGCACGACCCCGTGGTGATGGCGGCCGACGCGCCGCTGCCGCTCAATACGCTGGCCGAGGCGCTCAATTTCGGCGTCAAGGCGGTGATGCAGCCGGGAGGCTGGGTGGAGGACGCCGCCTGCGTAGAGCTCTGCGATTCCAAAGGCGCGGCCATGGTCTTCACCGGCCTTCGCCACGTCCGTCACTGAAGTTTTAAGACCGCAAATAAAAGAGCCGCGCTGCCGCGGCTCTTTTGATTCCGGAGGGGCCGGGGTTCAGCTTATGATCCCAAGCTCCTTGCCGCACTTCTTGAACTTCTCCACGGCGAATTCCAGGTCCTTGACGGTGTGGCCCGCCGTGACTATGGTGCGCAGGCGCTCCTTGCCCTTGGGTACCGTAGGGAAGCCCAGCGGCAGCGCGAAGACGCCTTCCTCGAACAGCTTCTTCGACAGGGAGACGGCTTTTTCCATGCTGCCTATCATGACGGGCGTGATGGGCGTCACCGAGGCGCCGGTGTCGAAGCCGGCCTTCTTCATCTCTTCCTTGAAGAAGGCGGTGTTGTCCCAGAGCCGCTTCAGGTACGACGGGTCGGTGAGCAGTATGTCCAGCACCGCCAGGCACGAGGCCGACACCGACGGCGGCTGGGAGCTGGAGAACAGGAAGGGTCTGGCCACCGAGCCCAGGTAGTCGCGCAGGTCCCGGGTGGTGGCGGCGTAGCCGCCGACGGCCGCGAAGGCCTTGGACAGTGTGCCTATCTGTATCTCGACCTTGCCGTCGAGGCCGAAGTGGCTGACCGTGCCGCGGCCTTCCTTTCCTATGACGCCGCTGGCGTGGGCGTCGTCCACCATGACGAAGGCGCCGTAGCGGTGGCAGACGTCCACCACCTCGTCGAGGTTGGCCACGTCGCCGTCCATCGAGAAGACGCCGTCGGTGACCACCATCTTGCGCCGGGCCTTGCGGGCCTCGGGGGATTCGAGTATCTCGGTGAGGTGCTTTATGTCCTTGTGGCGGTAGATCTTTCTGGGGGATTTGGCCAGGCGCGCGCCGTCTATGATCGAGGCGTGGTTGAGCTCGTCGGAGATCAGCAGGTCCTGGTCGGTGGACATCAGCGACTGGCAGACGGCCACGTTGGAGGTGAAGCCGCTCTGGAACAGTATCGAGGCCTCGGCGTGCTTGAACGCGGCGAATTTCTCCTCCAGTTCCGTGTGCAGCGACATCGTGCCGATGATGGTGCGCACGGCCGCCGAACCGACGCCGTACTTCTCTATGGCCTCTATCGCGGCCTTCTTGACCTTTGGGTCGTTGGCCAGCGCGAGGTAGTTGTTCGAGGTCAGGTTGACGACTTTTTTGCCGTCTATGACCGAGACCGGTTCCTGCGCCGATTCCAGAACGCGCGGCTGCAGGAAGCGGTTCTCTTTTCTGAGCGCCGCCACTTCCTCGGCGGCGAATTTGAGAGTATCGAAGCCCATAGTTCCCTCCTTAAGCATAGCGTCCTCCTGCTACGGTTTGAGTATGACCTTCCCGCATTTCTTCTCGCGGGAGTTTATCATCGTGAAAGCCTTGCGGTAATCGGCGAAAGGCAGCGTGTGCGTCACGGCGGGCCGGATATCCACCGCGCCGGACTTTAGCAGATTCTCCATGCGGTACCAGGTGGCGAAGATCTCGCGGCCCGAGATGCCGTAGAGCCGCGCGCCCTTGAAGGCCAGCCCGCCGGCGTAATCCAGGGAAGGGTCCGTCTCCGGTATGCCGAAAGCGGTGAAGCGCCCGCCGGGCCTGAGCGCCTTCAGTCCCAGGTTTATGGCGCGGTGCTCTCCCGACATCTCCAGCACCGCGTCCACGCCGCCGCGGCCGCCGGCGGCCTTGAGCGCTTTCTCCAGGGCGCCCTTGGCGCCGGGGTCGATCCCCGTGTCGGCGCCCATCTTTTTGGCGAGGGCCCTGCGGTAGGCCGAGCTCTCCAGGGCGATGACGGGCTTGGCGCCGCTGGCCTTGGCTATCGCTATGGCGAAGAGGCCCTGGGGACAGCAGCCCGTCACCAGTACGGACATGCCCACCACGTCCTCCACCTGCACGGCGTGCACGGCGTTGCCGAAAGGCTCCAGCAGGGCGCCCAGTTCCCTGAGGCTCTCGTCGTTGTGCTTCCAGGCGCAGCGCGCGGGGATGCGGGCGTACTCGGCCAGGCCGCCGTCCAGGTCCAGCCCGAGTATTTTGAGGTTGGAGCAGACGTGGCGCTGGTCGTTGCGGCACTGGTAGCACTGGCCGCAGAAAACGTGGGATTCGGCGGATACGAAGTCGCCTTTTTCGAAGCCTTTGGCCAGCTCCCCTATCTCCACCACCTCGCCGCAGAACTCGCGTCCCAGCACGCGGGGGAGTTTCATCCTGCCCTTTATCCAGCCTTTCCAGGACCAGGCCGCCATGTCGGCCGGCGATATGGCGGCGCTGTGCACGCGCACCAGGAGCTCGTCGGGAGCTATCTGCGGTATAGGCACCTGCGCGAGCCTGGCCCCCGCGGAGGGGGAAAATTTGATTATGGCTTTCATCATCTCGGGATCTCCTTGAAAAACCGTGACGGCTTATCGTAATTCTACAAAATAAAAAATGTTTTCACGGGGCGGAATTTTTGGTACATTATAGACGGACATGGAGACCGCGGAAAGAACCAACGAAACAACTCCCTCCAGGGCCTCGGTGGACCGGCTTTTCCTGCTGCCCAAGAACCCCTCGGAGATGTTCGCCTGCTGGCAGTGGACGGCGGCGAAGCTGGAGCTTTTCTCCTCCGGGTTCTTCGCTTCCGAAGTGACGGTGGCCGTCCTGCGGCATCCCGGTGACGAGGCCGTCGGCGAATACCGCTGCCGCTGGGACGCGCAGCGGCTTTACATCTCCGTCCCCCCGGGCGGCGGCTCTTTCCTGGTAGAGCTGCGCGCCGACACCGCCGAGGGCCGCCGCGAGCGGCTGCTCGTCAGCGAACCGGCTTCGGCCCCGGCCGGGGCGGCGCCCTGCACCCCGTCCTCCACCAGCGGCGAATTCTACAGGAAGAGTCTATGAGCGCCAAAGGCTCCCTCATACTGGTCCTTCACGCCCACCTGCCGTACGTGAACCATCCCTCCAGCCCCGATTTCCTGGAGGAGAGCTGGTTCTTCGAGGGAGTGGTCGAGACCTATATCCCCCTGATAACGATGCTGGAGAGCCTGGCCAAGGACGGTATAAAAGCCGGTATCACCATTTCCATTTCCCCCACGCTGGGAGCGATGCTGGAGAACGAGAGCCTCGAGAAGAAGCTTATCGCCTACGTCGATTCCCGCCTCGCCCTGCTCGAGAAAGAGGCCGAGCGCGCCGGCGGGCAGGAGCCGCTGTCCAGGACCGTGCGCCTCTACCAGCGCGTCTACGAGCAGGCCGCCGAACTGCTGCACCGCTACAGCGGCGACATCATAACGCCGCTCAAGCAGTTCCAGGCCGCCGGGCAGATAGAGATCATCACGACTTCCGCCACTCACGCGGTCCTGCCGCTGCTGGCGCGCCCCGAGGCCCTGCGCGCGCAGATCGCCGTGGCGGCCGAGGATTACGAGGACCGCTTCAACCGCAAGTCGTCGGGTTTCTGGCTGCCGGAATGCGCCTACGATAAGCGGCTCCAGACCTATCTCAAGCTTTCCGGCTTCAATTTCGTCTTCCTGGAATCGCACGGCGTGCAGTTCGGCTCGCCGGCGGCGCCGCACGGCGTCTATTCGCCCTACCGCACGCCCAACGGGGTGGCGGTGCTCGGGCGCGACTGCGAATCCTCCAGGGAGGTGTGGAGCTCGCGCCACGGCTACCCCGGCGACCCGTCCTACCGCGAGTTCTACCGCGACGTCGGCTACGACGGAGACGAGGAGTATCTCAGGCCCTGGCTGGGCGGCGGACAGCGCCGCCCGCTCGGCCTCAAGTACCACCGCATCACCGGCGACGTGGACCTGGCCGGCAAGGAACTTTACGATCCGGACGCGGCGCTGGCCCGCGTCGAGGAGCACGCGGCCGATTTCCTGGCCAAGCGGATGGCGCAGGTGGAGGCCCTGGCCGCGAGCGGCGTGGCGAGGCCCGTGATAACCGGCTGCTACGACGCGGAACTTTTCGGCCACTGGTGGTTCGAGGGGCCGGCGTTCCTCGAGTCGGTGATCCGCCGCATAAGGCAGGACCGCCTGCCCGTGCAGCTGGTGACGCCCACGGAGCTCCTCAATTCCTGTCAGGAGCCGCCGGAGCTGGAGCCCGAGCTCTCGTCGTGGGGGGAGAACGGCTATTTCGACCCCTGGCTGAACCAGTCCAACGATTCCATCTACGCGCCCATACTGGGAGCGACGGAGCGCATGGTGGAGATGGCCAACCGTTTCCGCAGCCACGACCTGACGCACGTTTCCAGCCGGGCGCTGAACCAGGCGGCGCGCGAGGTTCTGTTGTCCCAGTCCTCGGACTGGCCGTTCCTGCTCTACATCAATTCCCACTCCAGGTACGCGGGCGGCCGCGTGCGCGAGCACTGCCGCAACGCCGAGGATCTGCTGTCTCAGGTCCTCGAGAAGCGCGTGGACGAAAAGGCTCTCGTCGCCCTGGAGCGCGAGCACTCCCTCTTCCCGCGTCTCGACTTCCGCATCTTCTCCTCCGCCTCCGAATTCTGAGATACGGGCTCCCTCGCCGGGTCTTCACTCCGCCACGGGTTCGGCCCCGCTTTCAAGGAAACACATTCGGTGCTGGCCTCGGCTCACCCCGGGGACACGCGCTCGTCACGGTTCGCTTTTTCCGGGCCCACCTTCGCTTCGCTCGGCCGGGCACGAACTCGGCCCGGGCGCATAGCGCCTCGGGCCTCAGACATTCATGCCCGTCCGGCAGTGCCGGTGCCCTCGCTCAGCTCGGGGAAAAAGCTCCTCATGTTCCTCGCCGCGTGTCCCCGGGGTGAGCCTACCTGTCCTGCGTCCCATAAGGAGACAACCGGGGGAGGCGGCGTGCCAGCTAAGCAGGACCGCCTCGGAGCTCCGAGCATCGTAAGCGCGAGGAGCGAGAGCCGAGGACCGACGCGCTATGCGCGCGAG
>JAVVFK010000076.1:0-10031 GCA_032251015.1 Elusimicrobiales bacterium | reverse complement strand
GTCCAGACGAAGTAATATCCGGTAATGTTCCAGAAGTAGTGAATCAATATGGGAACGGCCAGTGTTCCTCCGAACTCATAAGAGGCAGAGAGGATAATGCCGCGCAGGAAGAACCAGCCGAACGCCCATAGCGGCGGGGTCGAAAAAAAACCGTGCTTTCCCGAAAGGAGCGGCGCAAAAGTGTTGACACCGTAATGCATCAGAGCAAAGAAGAAAGCGTAAAATGCGATAGCCGCCGGAATGCGGACTTTCTTCTTCAGTGCCAGATAAATGAGCCCACAACCGGTGAGTTCCTCTATAAAAGGACCGATTATCAGAGTCGACAGGGCAAAACTAAAGTCTTTCGCCGTGCTCAACCAGCCGAATAATAGATTCCGCTGTATATAGGACATCCCGGAAATCTCAGTCAAAGCGCCGTTGCCGCCTTGCGCGGCGAAATAGAGGGCCGAAGTCGCATAGGATACCAGGAACATGCCGGATATGCCGGCGAGAAGAGCCACCCCGCTGCGCCGTCCCTTTATGCTCCCCCAACTTTCCTTAAAAGATATCCCGAATGATTTAGCGCCTACGATAAATATCGTGATGAGCAGCAGAGTGCGCAGTAGGGTCGAGAGTATCGTGACAGAGGCCCAGGGCAGATGCGTACCGAAAGCCAGAAGTAGTTTATCCACTGTTGCCGCGCAGAATAGCGCCACGCTTCCAGACGCCAGTATAAGAACAGCGGCGGCCGCTATTTGCCACCAAGAAGTCGCCCCCCCCGCGGGTGCTGCGACCGCGGAGGGGCGCTTGTCTGATATGTTTTTGTCTGTTTCGCGTCCGGTCATTATGGGCGTGGATACGGCGGGAGATTTTCATATACAAATCCTGACCCGATGCAGGCCGGGTCGCTTTGTATGCAGCTATTATCCGGAGATGTCGATATTGCTACGGTTCCGGAGGATTCGCTGACATTCACAACGGTATTAGTGGAGGCGGAGTGTTGTAGATTCGGTTGGGAGGACTGCTGCGACTGCTCATATGCATTGGCGGCCTGGAAGTCGTTATAAGTTTCAATGGGATTGGCGACGGCATCGGCTACCGTTTGCACGTCGTCCCAGAATTCTTTGCGAATGCCAGCGGCTCCCAAGGCGATAGTCCCTGCTGCCAGCAGACCGCCCGCTAAGGGCAGTTTGCCGGAGTGTTCGGGGTTGGCTGGTGCGCCACTCTGGACCGGGGGCACTCTTGAGGCGAGTTTTCGGACTTTGTGGGGTGCCGAATTGCATATGCTCTCGCGACTATCCGGGGGTGCTTCCTGTTCCTGGCTGGAATTCAAATAAACGACGGAGCGAGAAGAATTTTTCTTATTTCCGTGACCGGTATAAAAGCCGTCAAGTATCTCTCCCGCCGCACCGTAGTTTTTATCCATGTCGATCTCTGCTATTTTCAGGGTGGCCGTATTTAGCTTTTCTAAGGCCCCGTCTTGCGCATGTGAGGCCGAAGCCGCAGACATCATGACCGCCGCTGCCAGTATTATCGCATTTCTATGCATTGATCCTCCCCATTATCCCCGCTACAACAAAAAAGGGAAAGCGATTGTGACTTCGCTTTCCCTGGATACACCCGATTATGGTCGGGTCGTGGATACCCCGGGGCCTATCCCCCGAGTTACAAGGATGCTACGACTGCGAATGCAGCATAGCGTGCAAGGGATTGACCGGCCAAGGGTATAAAGGTCCCTAGCTGCAGGTCCAAAGGGCCTAATTGCTGTTAACTATTCCGGGTGCTGCCGGGGGCTCACCACGAAAAAACACGCTCGTACACCGTACTCGCGCTCCCTCCTCGGCCCTCGCGCTCGTATGCGCCTCCGCGCCCTCGAGATGTGATTCCACCGGCTAGCTCCGGCGCATACTCCGTAAGCTCGGGCCTTCGGAAGGTTTTTCTTAGGTGAGCCCCCGCCATCCCCCGGCTGTCTCCTTATGGATTTCTTGAGCGGGAGAGGTGGTCGAGGACGAAGGCCTGGACGCTGCCTTTATAGGGGCGCAGGCGGGCTTCGGTGAGAGTGATGTCGGGCCTGACGCCGTTCTTGTCGTCGCCCGGCTTGTTCAGCGGGCCGTAAAACCGCTTTTTCGATACGGTATAGTTGATCCCGCTGTTCTTGAGCCGCATATAAGCGATCTCTCCGAAGCAGTTCGGGATGCCTCCGGTCTCTTCGCCTATCAGTTCTCCCATTTTGAAATCGCGGAAGGTCACGGCGAAATCGGCGGCCGAGGAGAAGGTCTCGGGCCCTATTATAAGAGTCACCTGTCCGTCGAAAAAATTGGCCGGTTTTCCGGAGGGTTTCTCCAGCGGGAAATCGATCCGTATGTTTTCCCCCATCCTGTCGCGGTATTTTTCCAGGTCCGGATCGTCGCGGAGGGACTCAGGGGATATCCTTAAGTCCATCCTGGATATCTGGCGGTACGGTTTGTCGGTTATGCGGGCGAAAATAAATTCTCCCGCGTTGGTGCTGCCTCCCCCGTTGTTGCTGATGTCTATTACCAGTTGCCTTGCGCCCGATTCCTTTATTTCGTCGAATAGTCTGTCCAGTTCCTTGAGCGCTTCCTCCGACGCGTCGAAGTTCCGGTAATCCAGCCAGGCCACTTTTTGTTCCCTGAAGACGCTCAGGCCGGTTTTTTTGCCGGCTTCCGCGGGCCGGGCCTTCCCCATCGAGGCGTATTGCGTCACGGTCACCTGCGGCAGACTTTTTGTAAGGGGACGCCCTTCCTTGCCTATGAGCGAAAGGTCGAGCTCGGGACGGTCCGCGAAGCGGCCCGAGAGTATCCACCAGGCTGGCAGGTTCCTGGCAAACCCCATCAGACGGTAATGGTCCGTTTCGCCGGCTATGTAGGGAAGCATTGATTCCGCGATCTCCCCGATATCGGTGCCGTTTACAGCCCTGAGTTCCAGTCCCAGCATCGAAGCGTCGGGAGCCGCCGTTATATAGAATCGGCCCTCTCTGCGTTCCAGCGCGAAAGGCGGGAGTTCTCTGACTTGATCCGTGATATCCGGAGCGTAGGTCCAGATGGCTCGCGTATGGCCGTCGCCTATGGCAGCGGCGGCGCGGACCAGGACAGCGGCGAAGCGGCGCAGCTCTATACGGCCTTCCCCGCTGCCTGCGGAGATAATTTCTTCGCGGGACTTCGCTTTGAGTTTAGCGTAGCCCTCGCCGCCTAGATAAAAGGATATATCCGGATGGATCCGCTCGAAGGACTCAAAAAGCTGGTCGAGGTCCTGCAGGGCTCGTTCAAGTGAAATGTGTTCCATCCGGAATGGGTTATATCTGGAAGCCGCCAGGAGCCGGAGGGACTGCTTTATTCCGCCCGGTTTCAGTTTTATCGTCCCCGTCCGCTCCAGATAAAAGAAAGCCGCCGACATCAGCAACAGCGCGCCGAGGACCGCCAGGCCGGCGACCCTTATGATCTTCAGCAGGACTTTCACGTTCAACCCTTCGAGGCGCGGTAGCGGCGGATGAGGGCGTTGGTGGAGGAGTCGTGGGCGAGTTTGGGCTCGTTCTTGGCTTCGAGCTCGGGGGCTATGCGGCCCGCCAGGACCTTGCCCAGTTCCACCCCCCACTGATCGAACGGCCCTACCTGCCAGATTGCGCCTTGCGTGAAGACGCAATGCTCGTAGAGCGCCACCAGGCGGCCCAGCGCGGCGGGCGTCAGCTCGTCGAGCAGCATGGTCGTCGAAGGCCGGTTTCCCTCGAAGGTCTTGTGCGGTATCAGCCAGTCCTTCACGCCTTCCTTCTTGAGCTCGTCGGCCGTCTTACCGAAGGCCAGCGCCTCGGCCTGCGCGAAGACATTGGCCATCAGCAGGTCGTGGTGGCGGCCCAACTTATGGGCGGGCTTCGCGAAGGCTATGAAGTCGCAGGGTATCAGCTTGGTGCCCTGGTGTATGAGCTGGTAGAAGGAGTGCTGGCCGTTGGTGCCGGGCTCGCCCCAGTACACCTGGCCGGTCTGGTAGTCCACCCGGCGGCCTTCCAGCGTGACGCGCTTGCCGTTGCTCTCCATGGTCAGCTGCTGCAGGTAGGCCGGGAAGCGCTTGAGGTATTGTTCATAGGGCAGCACCGCCGTGCTCTGGGCGTCGAAGAAATTGTTGTACCATACGCCCAGCATCCCCATGAGTACGGGCAGGTTCTTCTCGAACGGAGCGGTCCGGTAATGCTCGTCCATTTCGCGCGCGCCGTCGAGCATGGCGCGGAAGTTCTCCGGCCCTATCGCTATCATCGTGGACAGCCCTATCGCCGAGAACATGGAATAGCGGCCGCCCACCCAGTCCCAGAAGCCGAACATGTTGGCCGTGTCTATGCCGAACTCGGACACCTTGGCCGCGTTGGTGGAGACCGCGACGAAATGTTTGGCTATGGCCTCTTTGTCCTTGAGCGCCGCCAGCGCCCAGTCGCGGGCGGTGGTCGCGTTGGTCATCGTCTCCTGGGTGGTGAAGGTCTTGGAGGCCACGATGAAGAGCGTCTCCGCCGGGTCTAGATCGATCACGGCCTCGGCGAAGTCGGTGCCGTCGACGTTGGAGACGAAGCGGAAGGTGAGGCCGCGCTGCGAATAGTTCCTGAGCGCCTCGTAGGCCATGACGGGCCCCAGGTCCGAGCCGCCTATGCCGATATTGACGATGTTCTTTATCGTCTTGCCGGTATGCCCCGTCCATCCCCCCGCCCTGACCCTGTCGGCGAAGGCCTCCATCTTCTCGAGGACTTCGTGGACCTTGGGTACCACGTTCTCGCCGTCCATCATCACGGAAGAGCCCTTGGGCGCGCGCAGGGCGATATGCAGCGCCGCGCGGTTCTCGGTGACGTTTATCCGCTTGCCGGTGAACATGGCCTCTATGGCGGCGCGCAGGCCCGAGGCGTCGGCCAGGGCGGCGAGCAGCTTTATCGTCTCGGTCTTGACGCGGTGCTTGGAATAGTCGAAGTAGATGCCGGCCGCCTCGACGGCCATCTTCTCGCCGCGGCCGCCGTCGGCGGCGAAGAAATCGCGGAGGTGGGTCCTGCAAATCTTCTCGTGGTGGGCTTCGAGGGCCTTCCACTGCGGAAGGAATTTAAGCGGCGTCTTCTCACCGGGCATTGTGTTTCCTTTATTTGTTGAGAACCCGCTTGAACTCGCGGGTGATGGCCGGCACGATTTCGTTCACGTCGCCCACTATCCCGTAGGTTGCTACCTTGAAGATAGGGGCTTCGGGGTCCTTGTTGACGGCCACGATGATCCTGGACGACTGCATCCCGATGAGGTGCTGTATCTGGCCCGAGATGCCGCAGGCGAAGTAGATCTTGGGCACGACGGTCTTGCCGGTCTGGCCCACCTGGTGCGCGTAGGAGATCCAGTCCGCGTCGACGGCGCTGCGGCTGGCGCCGACTGCGCCGCCCAGTACCTTGGCCAGCTCTTCCAGCAGGGCGAAGCCTTCTTTGCTCCCCATGCCGCGGCCGCCGGCCACTATGATGTCGGCCTCGGAAAGATTCACGGTGGCGCCGAGCTCCTCTATCATCTCCAGGAGCTTTGTGCGCGAAGCGAAGGCCTCCTCCGGGTAATCTTTCTTTATGACCTCGGCCTTGCGGCCTTTCTCGACGGGCGCTTCCTTCATGACCTTGTGGCGCACCGTGGCCATCTGCGGCCGGTGGTTGGGCGCGGTGATGGTGGCCATGATATTGCCGCCGAAAGCGGGGCGGGTCTGCAGCAACAGCCGCTCTTTCGGGTCTATATCGAGGGCCGTGCAGTCGGCCGTCAGGCCGGCATCGGCCTTGATAGCTACGCGTGAGATGAGGCTGCGGCCTATGGTTGTGGCGCCGCAGAGCAGTACTTCGGGTTTGTATTCCTCGACGAGGCGCGCGAGCACCTCGGAATACGGGTCGTCCTGGTAGGCTTTCAGAGCCGGGTGGCTCACGTAATAGACCTTGTCGGCCCCGCGCTCGCCGAGCCCTTCGGCGACGGCGTCCAGGCCCTCGCCCAGCAGCACGGCGCAGAGTTTTACTCCCAGTTTGTCGGCAAGCTTGCGGCCCTCGCCGAGTAATTCGTACGAGATGGATTGTACGACGCCTTTCTTCTGCTCGCAGAACACCCAGACGTCCTTGTAAGCGCTGAGGTCCTTCTTGGGGCCCCCCGCCTTCTCCAGCTCTATGGCGCTGAACCGGCAGGCGGCCACGCAGGAGCCGCAGAGCGTGCACAGGGCCATGTCGATGACGGCTTTCTTTTCCGACATGTGTATGGCGCCGAAAGGGCAGGCTTTAACGCACAGCGTGCAGCCCGTGCACTTCTCAAGATGTACTTTTATGGAGGCCATCAGACGACCTCCCCTTTGAGCAGTTCGGCGATCTCTTTGGCTACGTCGCCGGCGGAGCCGGAGATCATCTCGCCGCCCTTGCGCGGCTCGGGGGTGAAGATCTTGACCACGCGGGTCGGTGAACCGTCCAGGCCCAGCGCGGCCGGGTCGGCGTCTATGTCGGCGGCGGTCCAGGCCGTTATCTTGGCGCTTTTGGCGCGCATCATGCCCTTCAGGGAGGGCATGCGCGGCGTGTTTATCTCTTTGACGACGGTGAAAAGGCAGGGCAGCGGAGTCTCTACCACGTCGCAGCCCTCTTCGGTCATGCGCTCGACGATGGCGGTCTTTTCGTTTATCTCGCGTATCCTGCGCACATAGGTGACCTGCGGTATGTCGAGATGGGCCGAGATGCCGGGGCCCACCTGCGCGGTGTCGCCGTCGGAGGCCTGCTTGCCGCAGACGATGACGCCGTAGTCGCCGATCTTCTCTATGGCCGCCGAGAGCGTATAACTGGTGGCCCAGGTGTCGGAGCCGGCGAACTTGCGGTCGCTGATCAGCACACCCTCGTCGCAGCCCAGCGCGATGGCGTCGCGCAGGGCCTTCTCGGCCTGCGGCGGGCCCATGGTGACGGCCGTGACCTTGCCGCCCAGTTTTTCCTTCAGCCGCACCGCTTCCTCTATGGCGTAGGCGTCGAACGGGTTGATGACGCTCTCCACGCCGTCGCGTACCAGTGTATTGGTGACCGGGTCTATCTTTACGTCGGTGGTGTTGGGGACCTGCTTGATGCAGACTATGATGTTCATTAAGCGCTTAATCCTTCTGCAGTGATTCCTTGATGAGGTTCGCGGCTATGACGTTGCGCTGTATCTGGTTGGTGCCCTCGTAGATCTGGGTTATCTTGGCGTCGCGCATGAACTTCTCGACGGGGTAGTCGCGCATGTAGCCGTAGCCGCCCATGAGCTGCACGGCGTCGGTGGTGACCTTCATCGCCATGTCGCTGGCGAAGAGCTTTGACATGGCCGACTCGCGGGAGATGGACTTGGCGCCGGAATCAACCATGCGGGCGACGGCGTAGGTCAGAGCGCGGGCGGCCTCTATCTGGGTGCCCATGTCGGCTATCATGTGCTGCACGGCCTGGAAGCCGGTTATCGGCTGGCCGAACTGCACGCGGGTGCGGGCGTAGTTCAGCGCGTGGTCGAAGGCGCCCTGCGCCATGCCGACGGCCTGCGCGGCCACGCCGGGGCGGGAGGTGTCGAGCGTCTTGAGGGCGGCTATGAAGCCCATGCCCTCGCGGGAGATCAGGTTGGTGGCGGGCACTTCGCAGTCGGTGAAGATGACCTCGCGCGTGGCCGAGGCTCGTATGCCCATCTTCTTCTCTTTCTTGCCGAACTCCATGCCCTTGGTGCCTTTCTCGACTATGAAGGCGCTGGCGCCGCGCACGCCCTTCTTCCTGTCGGTCATCGCGATGACGGTGTAGATCTCGGCCTCGCCGGCGTTGGTGATCCACTGCTTGGTGCCGTTGAGGATGTACTTATCCCCCTCCTTGCGCGCCGTGGTCTGTATGGCGGTGGCGTCGGAGCCGGCGCCGGCCTCGGTCAGGCAGAAGGCGGCAAGTTTGCGGCCGCTGGCTATCTCGGGCAGGTACTTCTTCTTCTGCTCTTCGGAGCCGCTTATCATTATCGGCAGGGCGCCTAGAGCGCTGCTGGCGTAGCCCAGGGCGATGGCGCCGCAGGCGCGGGAGAGTTCCTCGGTCACTACGCACATCTCCATTATGCCGCCGCCCAGGCCCCCGTACTGCTCGGGGATATAGATGCCGAACAGGTCGCTCTCGGCCAGGACCTTCATTATCGGCCAGGCGAATTCCTCGCTCTCGTCGTACTGCGCCGCGACGGGGGCTATCTTCTCGCGGGCTATCCTGCGGGCCAGGTCGCGCACCATGATCTGCTGTTCGTTGAGGAAGTAATCCATATTCGGGAGCTCCTTGATATGTGAATGCGGCTATCTATGATACTAAAAACGCGTTTATCGGTTGAACTACCGCAGGTCCAGGACGTCCATGAGGCCGGGGCCGTAGGAAACGATGGACATTTTTGGATAGGGATAGACCTTGGAGAGCGCGCCGACCTTTTTGAGGAAGGCGGCGGCCTCGCCCTTTATGTCGGAAAGCCGGCGCGGGTTGTCGGCGCCCTGGTAGAGGTCTATGTGGGTTATGGCGAGCCGGGTCGCCGAATTGATGGCGACGGCGCGGCGGGCCAGGTCGTATTCGAAGGCGCCGATGCGGCGCAGGCGGCCGCTGACCGAGCCGACCTCGCGGCCCTTGGTGTGATGGATGTTGAGCTTCGACTTGTCCTTTATCTCGGCGGCCAGCGGGCCGGGGCCGACGCGGCTGACATAAGGCTTGAAGATGGCGTAGACGTCGCGCACGTACTTTGGGCCAAGCCCCGCTTCGGCGAGAAAAGTGGAAGCCGTGGTGTCGCGCGAGGTGACATAGGGATATTCGCCGTGGAGCAGCGAGAGCTTCATGCCTTGAGTTCCTTCGACGATGACGCCGTCACCGGCGGCCAGCGACTTGTTGAGAAGTTCCGGCACGGGCTTTATCCAGCGGCGCAGCCGGGGCTCGTCCTTGGCGAACTTTATCTTCTTGCGGTCTATGCGCTCGCGCACCGCCGTGCCGAGCCCGGTGCCGACGCTGCCGATGGACTTCATCATGCGCGAGTCGCGGCGTTCGGCGGCCGTCTGGCGCGGCTCTATCACTACGGCGTTGGGATCGATTATTATGCGGCCGGCCGTGCCGGTAAGGGCTATTTCTTTGAGCAGCCAGTCGGTGATGATATAAGTGCCGGCGCCGAGCACGAGTTTGGTGCGCGGGCTGACGAACCCGGCCGGTATGGATTTCAGCGCGTAAATTTTGCCCTTGTGGAAGACCGTGTGCCCGGCGTTGGGGCCGCCGACTTTGACCGCGTAGCGGTAATCGCCTTTATGCGCCAGGTAGGCGCAGATCTTGCCTTTGCCCTCGTCACCGCCCTGGCCGCCCGCGACTATGTCTACCGGCATGTGGTCTCCTTATTTTCTGGCGGCCAGCCGGGAGGCCAGCCCTGTATAGGGTTTGGACAGCAAAGCCTTGAGTTCAGCCTTCACGGCCGGCTTCACGGGCAGGCCGTCGACGAAGGCATGGAGTTCGGGGACGGTCACGCCGCGGCCGCGGGTGAAGTCCTTGAGCAGGGAGTAGGGATCCTCCACGCTTTCCCTGCGCAGGACGGTCTGTATCGCCTCGGCGTAGACTTCGGGATGGTCGGCGAGCGACCTGGCCGCGGCTGCGCGGTTAACGCTTATGCGGGAAAACCCGTCCATTATGGAACGGTAAGCTATAAGGGAATGGGCGAAGGCCGCGCCGTAGTTGCGTTCGACGGTGGAATCGGAGAGGTCGCGCTGCAGGCGTGAGACCGGCAGCTTGGCCGAGAAGAAACCGCAGAGCGCGCCGGCCGCGCCCAGGTTGCCTTCGGCGTTCTCGAAATGTATGGGGTTTACCTTCTGGGGCATCGTGGACGAGCCTACTTCCCCAGCCACCGCGCGCTGGACTATCAGGCCGTCGCTTATGTAGCGCCAGATGTCCTGGCATAGCCCGACGAGGATGGTGTTCGTCCTGCGCAGTCCGTCGAAAAGTTCCGCGACGGCGTCGTGCGGTTCTATCTGGGTGGTCAGCGGGGCGGACTCTATCTTTATTTTCAGCCCTTTGGACGCGGCGGCGG
>JAVVFK010000075.1:0-10036 GCA_032251015.1 Elusimicrobiales bacterium | reverse complement strand
GAGACCAGCGCGCCGGAATATTCGTCCGCCCCCAGGGCGGTCTTCACGATGGCGCCTATCGCCGCGTCGGTCGCCATCGGCGTGACGTCCAGCGGGTTCTTGGCGTCCACTATCGAATCCAGCCTGTGCTCTTTGAGCGTCAGCGCCATCCTGGCGGCCAGTTCCGGGCTCATGCCCGCGCCCAGCAGTCCGGTTATCCCGTCGGCCATACCCGCCGCCTCGAAACCGGCGTTGCTCATGAAGAAGGTGTCGCCGTTCTCCGGCCTGCGGTCGGCGAAATAGTAGGCCAGGGCGGCCAGGTCGGAGAATTCGTCGAAACTCCCGGCCACCAGCGCCCCGGCCTTTTCCATTATGGCGCGGGTGACCATGTAATCGCCCGCTATGGAAGCCGTATGTCCCATCACGGCTTTCTGCCCGACGGCGGTCCGGCCTGCCTTGTAGAGCAGGACCTGCTTGCCCTTAGCGCGGGCCTTCGCTATCACCTTCGCCAGCGCCAGGCCGTCGCCGGGCTTGAAGCCCTCCATGTACACCAGTATGACCTTAAGGCCGTCCTCTTCCGCCAGGCGCCCGACGTAATCCGGCACCGTGATATCCTGCTGGTTGCCGACCGTTATGCTGTAAGCCGGCTTGAGCCAGGGCATCTTGCTGATGACGGAGATGACGAAAGCGCCGCTCTGGCTGACGAACGCCGTGCGCGCGCCGTGGGGATCGGTCCCCAGCGGGTGCTCCAGCTTATGCTCGGGAATGAAGAAAGTGTTGACCTTGGAATCGTTAAGCACGATACCCATCGAGTTGCCGCCGCTCAGCGCGAAATCGGGGTTCTTCGCGCGGCCGCGCGCCAGTATATCCACGACGGTCCGGCCCATATCCTCGGAGCCGGCCTTCTCGCCCATGCCCCCGGAGATCAGGACAACGCCGTTGACCTTGCCCGAGGCGCCAGCGTCCGCCAGCACTTTCGGCACTTCGGGGGAAGGCACGGCCACCACGTACATATCGGCCACTCCGGGCAGATCGGCCGGCGTGGGATAGCACTTCACGCCGTCTATCTCGGCAACGCCTTCCTTGACGATATACGCCTTATCCTTCGGGAAACCGGCCTTGACGATATTGTTGAGGATGATGCGGGCCATGTTCATCTTCTTCTCGCTGACGCCCACCACGGCCACGCTCGCGGTGTGTATAAGGGAATCGACGCCCTTCATGGAGGGCTTGCGCCGGGAGACGTCCCGCCTGGCCTTGCGGAAACGCAGGACCCCGTCCAGCGCGACCAGGCGTCCGCCCGAGACGGCCAGCGGGTTTATCTCGAACTCCTCTATGGCCCATTCGGACGGGCCGCCGTCGCGGAAATTCTTCAGCAGGCGGACGAAGCCCTCCAGCCATTTAACTATCTCGCCGTCCTGGACCAGCCTCTTCCCGCCGCGCACGCCGCCCGAGACGTAGCGCCAGATCCAGCTGCCTTCGAGAAATCCGTCCCACGCCCCGGCGCCGGAAACCAGGTCCACCGGCATGACGGACGGCGCCGTCCCGGGGCGCAGGGACTTTATCAGGGACTCGGCGTCGGTGCCGCCGGGACCGAGGGTGATAACGGGGCCGTAGGCGTCGTCGGAGCGGGCGCCCAGCAGCAGTTCCTCTCCCAGCGCGAACGCGGAGTGCGCCGCGAATTCGCAGGCCAGGAAGCCCTCAGCGTCCGGGAATTTAGCGGCCATGGCGGTCAGCGCCTCCCCTACGGGGCCGCGCTCCTTTTCCATGACCTTCACGCCGCCGGATTCGGTCTTGTGCAGCGTGGCGGAGGACAGGACCTTCAGCACCAGTTTTTCGCCCGGTATCCGCGCGCATATATCGGCGGCCGCGGAGGACGGGGCGCTGAGAGGCGCGGGGATCACCACATGGACGGGCGCGTCCAGCCCGCAAAGCTCCAGGATGGAGTAGACCTCGGCTTCGGAAAGGGATCTGCGTCCCTCCGTCCACGCCCTGGAGAAGAGAGTTTCGATCCTGGTAAGTTCCGACATGATGAGCCTCCTGGAGGGACTTAGAGCTTCCTGACGCTGACGCGGCGGGCCCAGCGTTCCGCCTCGGCCCTGGCGATGACCCCGGAGCCCAGCGTCATGCAGTCGGCCACCGAGCAGCCCGCGGCCAGCCTGAGCGCCTCCTCCGTGCCGAGGCGCAGTTCAAGGGCGCGGGCCCAGCCGGCCATGAAGGAATCCCCGGCCCCGACGGGGTTGACCACCGCGGCGGCGAACGGGGGGGTAAAGATGAAATTCCCGGAGGGGCAGGAGCAGTAGCCCGGGCCGGAGGAATTGGTGACGATGAGGGTGCGCAGGCCGCGCGGGCGCCACTTCTCCAGGCAGCGCGCGACCGACGCCGCCGAAAGGCGGGAGCCGCTGAACTCCGTGAACTCGTAGCGGTTTATCTTTATGAGCGTGGCGCCGCCCAGCGCGCCGTCGCGCAGGGCCGGGCCGCTGGCGTCGTAGCCGACCTCGCGGGCCCCTCCGGCGAGCAGGCGCCGGGAAAGTTCCCGGTAGAAATCCCTGGCCAGGCCGCGCACGCGGCGGCCGCAGACGGCGGCCAGGACGGCCCCGCGCGCGGCTTTCCCGGCCGAAGCGAGGAAGTCGCGCTGCGCCCCGGCGGGAACCGCCGCGCCCTCCTCGTTGAAATTATAGGCCGCCCCGCCGGCGGTGGCGAGGGTGAAGCAAAGACGCGACTCGCCGCCTTCGTGCCGGAAAAGCATGGACCTGAGCCCGGCGTCCTTAAGGGCCTTGCCGATGAGACTGCCCATATGCCCCGCCACGAAGCCGGCCACCACGGGCGAGCCGCCGGCCGAGCGCAGCGCGCGGGCCATGTTGACGCCCTTGCCGCCGGGCAGCGTTATCACGCCGGGGCCGAGCCTGTAGGTTTCGTGGGGACGCAGGCGGGGGACATAAACGGTCTTGTCCAGCGCCAGGTTGAGATTCACTATGAGCGTTTTCGCCGCCATCTTTCTAAATCTAGCATTTTCGGGCCGGCCCGGGAAAATCACGCGGGAGTTCTTTTATATAATAGGGGAATGAAAAGGCTCCCGGCCCTGCTCGCCGCCGTCCTGACCCTCGCCTCCTGTTCCGGCAACAGGCGGCCGGCCCCTTCGCTCACCCCGGAGCCGGCCATCGAGCGGGCTTTCGACGTGCTCTCCACGGCGAAGGAGGGGAAAAAGCTCATAGCCTTCCTGGAAAAGAACCCCGTCTCGTTCGAGTTCGCCAACGTGGAGGCTCCGTGCCCGCGCTACGAGTTCGAACGCGGCAAGATATACCTGCGCCGGGAATTCAAGGGCTCCGACACGATGCTCGCGCTGGCGCTGGCCCGCGCGGCCCAGGTCTACCGCTTCCACGCGCTTACCAAGCTGGACTCGCCGACCGCGGAACAGGAGGAACTGGGCGCCCTGTTCCAGGCCCGTATAGGCCTGCAGATCAGCCTGATCGACGCGGATTTCAAAATGGACGATCCCGGCGTTAAGGAAATAAAAGCGGCCTTCTGCACCTACCTGCACGAGGGACAGCGCTACGCCATGCGCAAGGCCAGGACCTCCGCGCTCGAAACGGAACAATGGTGCGGCCGGCCCTTCGAAACTCTCGACTCGCTGGAGAAGTGGCTGGAGCGCACCCGGGAGGCGGTCCGGGACCAGACCCTGTTCACCCTGCTCTACGAGCGGGACCTCCAGCGCGTCCGGCGCGGCCAGATCACCATGGCCGACGCCATGCGCAACGACGCCCGGTTCCGCGCGATGCCGCTCTACGAGATAAACCGCTTCCAGCGCATGTTCTACGACACCGAGCGCCGCAAGGTGTCGCGCGCGCTGCGCCTCTACCGCGACCTGAGGGAGGAGGACTCCGACTGGCGGGAGAGCAACGCCGGAAAGATAGCCAGGGCAAGGGAGGCGTTCGCCACCTGCGGCATGCCGGACCTGCCCTTCCAGGAAGGGGAACTCAGTGAGTTTGATTAGCGGCCGCGCGTATTTATATCATTAGACCTATGCCAGCGCTCTACCAGATCTGTTTCGTCACCGTCGGCGACAAAGAATCCGCCAGCAGGATATCGGAAACGCTTCTCCGCGAGAAGCTGGCGGCCTGCGTCTCCATGGTGGAGGGGGTGACCTCCTCCTACAGGTGGCAGGGCAAGCTCGAGACTTCGCGGGAGATACTCCTGCTCATAAAAACGCGCAAAGCCCTGGCGGCCGACGTGGCGCAGTTCGTCAGGAACCATCATCCCTACACCGTGCCCGAGATACTTTTCACCGACATAGACGGCGGCAGCCCGGATTACCTGGACTGGCTGGGAGCCAACACCGTGATTTCGGCCAACGTACCAAGGGAAAGGCAGAACCGGAAAAAACCATGAAAAACGCCCTTCACGCCCTGATCGTAGTGGTGACCGGCTCGCTGGTCGGCACCTTCGTCGGAAAACTGGCCGAGATCTGGTTCCCCGGCGGCCAGGCCGTCACCCTTCTCAACACCGGCATAAACACGGGACTCAACCCCGCCACGCTGGACCTGGCCATAATAGAGGTCACGCTCGGGCTGGTCTTCAAGTTCAACGTCGCCGCGCTGCTCGGCATTTTTATAGCCGGAGTGGTCTACAAGCAGCTGATCAAATGAGGCGGCCCGTCCTGGTGCTGGCCTCGCGCTCGCCGCGCCGGGTCGGCCTGCTCAGGGAGGCGGGGATAAAGTTCGTCCGGCGCCCGTCCTCCTGCCCCGAGACCCACGCCCTGAAGCGGCCCTCGGCCATAGTGAAGGCACTGTCGCTGGAAAAGGCCATGGACGTGGCCAGGAAGTTACCGGGTTCCCCCGTGCTGGGCTCGGACACCCTGGTCTTCTGCAAGGGGAAGATACTCGGCAAGCCCCGCAGCCGCGCCGAATCCATGCGGCTGCTCAGGCTTCAGAACGGCTCCTGGCAGACCGTCTACAGCGGCGTCGCGCTGGTCTGGCTGGAGAAGAGCCTGGTACTGACCGGTCTGGAAAAGTCCAGGTGCAAGGTCCGCAGGCTCGCCCCCGCGCGGCTGGAGGCGCTGGGCGGCAAGCACATGGACAAAGCCGGCTCCTACGCCGTGCAGGACGCCGGGGACGAGTTCGTGGAGAGCATAGTCGGCAGGTTCGACACCGTAGTGGGCCTGCCGATGAACCTGGTGAAGAAATTCATGAGGAGGGCGGGAATCCGCTGAACGCCATGTACAAGATCAAAAAAACGTTCCACCTGGCCTACGGCCACCGCCTGCTCCATTACAAGGGCAAGTGCGAGAACCTCCACGGCCACAACGGCCTCGTCGAGATAACGCTCAAGAGCGAGAAGCTCGACGAAGAGAAGATGGTGATGGACTTCACCGAGCTGGGCGCGAAGATGAAGACCTGGCTGGACGAGAACCTCGACCACAAGGTGATACTTTCCGCCGACGACCCGCTGGCCGCCGTCCTGGAAAAAGAAGGCCAGCGCTGCTTCCGGACAGCCGAGAACCCGACGGCGGAAGTGCTGGCGCGGCTGGTCTTCGAGGCGGCGGAGGGCATGGGCCTGCCGGTGGCGAAAGCCGCGTTCTGGGAAACGCCCACCTCGATGGCGTCCTACAAGAAGTAAGGAGGAAAAATGAGCGAGAACCATTTCGACATAATAGTGGCGGGAGCCGGACCGGCGGGCCTGACCGCCGCCATCTACGCGGCGCGCGGCGGAGCGCGCTGCGCCGTGGCCGGCGGCGTAGCGCCCGGCGGCCAGCTGCTGGAGACCACCGATATAGAGAACTTCCCCGGCTTCCCGGACCCGGTCACCGGCCCGGACCTGATGATGCGCATGATTAAACAGGCCAAGCGCCTGGGAGCCCAGGTGCTGCAGGAGCAGCTCTCGGCCTGCGACCTCTCGGCAAGGCCCTTCTCCCTCACGGTCGGGTCCAAAGAACTGACCTGCGACGCGCTGGTGATAGCCACCGGCGCGCGGTCCCGCTGGCTGGGCCTGGAATCGGAGACCAGGTACCGCAACAAGGGCGTGTCCGGCTGCGCCACCTGCGACGGTTTCTTCTACAAGGGCAAAAACATCGCCGTGGTGGGCGGGGGGGATTCCGCCGCCGAGGACGCGCTGTTCCTGACCAAGTTCGCGGAGAAGGTCCTGCTGATACACCGGCGCGACCAGCTGCGCGCCGCCCACCGCCTGCAGGAGAAACTCAAGGCGAATCCGAAGATAGAGATAGTCTATGACCACGTCCCCGAGGAATTCCTCGGCGGCGAGAGGCTGGAAGCGCTGCGGGTGAAGAACGTGAAGACCGGCGAGAAGAAGGACCTGAAGCTCGACGGCGTCTTCATCGCGATCGGCCACGACCCTGAGACGGCCGTATTCGGCGGCGCGCTGAAGAAGAACGCCGAGGGATACCTGGTCACCGACGAGCATTGCGCCACGTCGGTGGAGGGCGTATACGCGGCCGGCGACGTCATGGATTCGCGTTACCGGCAGGCCATAGTCGCGGCCGGCGCCGGCTGCATGGCGGCCATGGAAGCGCTCAAATATCTTGAGGAGAAGAAGGACTAGCGCTCGAGCGCGCGGAACTTCCTGAGAGACTTGCTCATCCGGGCCGCGTCCCTGACGAAGGCCCGCCAGGCGGAAAGGACCTCTTTCCGCCTTTTTTCATCCATGCGCGGCTTGAAAACGGCCGAAGGCGAGGGCGGCCCGCCGAACCAGCGCAGTCCCAGGGCGGACGCCGCAGTCATAGCCGCGCCCAGCGCGGTGGCCTCGCTGTCGGGCATGCGCATGACTTCCACGCCGCAGAGATCGGCCTGAGCGGAGAGCAGGGCGTCGAGGTTGGAGAGTCCGCCCGAGGCGCGCAGCGATCTTATCTTAACGCCCCCGGCCCTCATATGGTGGAAGGAATCCGCCAGCATGAAAGCTATCCCCTCTACGAAACCCCTTATGAGCTCTTCGCGGCCGGTCTGCGGCGTCAGCCCGGTCACCGTCGTATAAGTGGAATAATCCCAGTAGGGCGCGCCGATGCCGCCTATAGCCGGCAGGACCATGACCCTGGGACCGGCCGCCGCGCAGGCCGCGGCCGCGTCCTCCACGCCTTTGAGCAGGCCGAAGCGCCGCTTGAGCCATTCCAGCCCGGTGCCGCATGAATTCATCGTCGCTTCCAGGAAATAACCGGTCTCCGCCGAAGCCGGGCTCCAGCCGACGGAATTGAGCATCCCTTTGAGGCGAAGCGGGCGCGGGCCGGTCGCGGCCATGAGGAAAGCGCCGGTGCCGTAGTTGAGGCCCGCCGTTCCCTCGCCGCAGGCGCCGAGCCCCGTAAGGGCGGCCTGCTGATCGCCGATGACCGCCGCGACGGGCACCCGGCGTCCGCGCAGCTCCACCTCGCCGTAGGCCGCGCCCGAAGGCAGCGCCGACGGCATGGCCCGGAGGGGGACTTTAAAAGCGGAGAGGAGCTTCTGCTCCCACCTGAGCCTGCCTATATTGAAGAGCAAAGTCCGCTGCGCCAGCGAATAGTCGCAGGCGAAGATCTTACCGCCAGAGAGCCGCCAGAGCAGATAAGAGGCGACGGGCCCCGCCATCAGGTCGCCGGAGGCCGCGGCGCGCGAGACTGCCGGGATATGCTGCAGGCACCAGGCCAGCTTGGAAGCCGAGTAATAAGGGGTCTTGTAGAGCCCGGTGACGGCGTGAACGGCCGGATTGAGCAGGCGGATGCGGGCCAGAAGATCTGCGGCGCGGCCGTCCTGCCAGCTGGGAGCGGGGCAGAGGGGTTCGCCGGTCCTGCGGTCCCAGAGCACTATAGTGGAGCGCTGGCTGGCTATGGCCAGGCCGCGCAGTTCCGCGCTTTTGGGCAGCGCGTCGAGCACCTCTTCCAGCGCGGCCAGCTGGCCGGAGACCAGTTTCTCCGCGTCGTATTCCACGCGGCCCGCGGCCGGGTAGGACGGGGCCAGCTTCCTGTGGGCCGCGGCGGCCGCCTTGCCGTCGACGCCGAAAGCGACCGCGCGGGAACCGGAGCTTCCCTGGTCCAGGACGAGGAGGAAAGAGGACGGTTTCATCCGCCGCGCCTCCGCACTTCCACGTCGGAAGAATCGCCCGGCTCGGCCAGCAGGCGCAGGGCGCGCCGTACTTCCTCAGGCAGGGTCTCGTCGTCGACAAGTTCCGCCACCTTCGAAAGCAGCGGGGCGCAGGCGCGGTCGTAACAGCCGTGCTCGCGCAGCAGCGCTATGACCGCCTCGCGGTCCTTGAAGGTCCAGCGGGGACCTTTTTTAAGCGTCAGCGAGTAGGGCCCGGCCTGGGCGGAACCGGAAGTGATCGCCTTGAGCGCCTCGACCAGTTTTATCTTAAGACCCTCCGCCCTGGCGCGGGCTTCCTCGTACTCCGCGGCCAGTTCAGCCAGGCCCTGCGGGGCGCGGACCGAGTCGCCCGCGTGCACGGGGCAGGAGGCGCGGAAATCGCAGAAGCGGCACTGGAAGTCGCCGGGCCGCGGGGGGAACTTCTTCTCTTTGACCCCGCCGGAGGCGCGCAGGACGCGTTCCCAGAAAAGGCCTATCGCGAAGTCGTCCGCGCGGGCGAAAGTATATTCCTTCAGCGACGGCACGTGGTAGAACCTGAGCTCGCGCACCTTGAGCGACGAGGCGGGCACGCCGTAGCGCTCGGCCAGCTTCTCCCGCAGCGCGGGGTCCAGCTCGCAGATCTTCTGGTACATATGGAGCTGGTCGGGGGAGCGCTTCACGTCCCTGCCGGTCTTATAATCTATGAGGATAAGTTCGCCGCCGCCGGCGTGCTCTATCTTGTCGGCGATGATCCGCACCTTGAGGCCGTCAACCTCCACGTCGGTGGAATACTCCACCAGGAAAGGCGGCGCGAAGGCGGCGTGATGCTTCCGGTAGTAACCGGTGAGCATCTTAAGCCCGGACTGGTAATCGGCGTCGGAGCGGAAAGGGTCGGTGTAGCCCTTCGCGCGCCAGTCCTTGGCGTCCCATTCCTCCTTGAACGCGGCGAGGAGCTTATCCAGCGGCGGGGCCGCCTTGTGCGACGGGGAGTGGAAGAACTCCAGCGCCGCGTGCACGCTGTTGCCGAAGGCGAAGTAGGGCTTGGGCTTCTCGGGGAGCTTGTCTATGTAGCGGAACTTGTACTTAAGCGGGCATTCCTCGTACATCGAGAGCTTGGAGAAAGAGAAAGCCAGCGGCGCGGGACCGGCGGGGACCGCCTTCTCCGCGGGCGCCGGGGCCCCGCCGAAAAGGTCCTGCTGACCGGCGTTCTCCTCAGTCTTTTTCCTGCTCATATTCTATCAGCTCCGTCACCCTGTTCTCGAAATCGTCGCCCGCCACCGAGGTCAGCACGCGGCCCACGCCGGGCGCGTAATACTCGTATATCCACGAAGGCATGCCGGCTATGGCGCGGCGCACCTTGGCGCAGTTGGCGAAGTCTCCGCCGCGCACCGTCACCTTGACCCCGGTCCTGTCCACCCGCATGAACATGCGGTTGCCGCGCTCGGAGGTGGTCCAGGTCTTGCCGGCCTCCACGGGGTAGCTCAGCATCAGCGTGACCGAGTCGCCGGTCTTCTCGAAAAGGTCCATGTCCTTAAGCTCGTAGCGGCGCTCGGTCTTCTGCACCAGCGTCTCGCCGGCGAATATGGAGACGTCGG
The DNA here is from genome assembly GCA_032251015.1 of Elusimicrobiales bacterium. GTDB lineage: Bacteria > Elusimicrobiota > Elusimicrobia > Elusimicrobiales > UBA9959 > UBA2231. Next base: position 423 of record JAVVFK010000075.1, on the reverse strand, counting down.
CCTCCATCCAGCCCTTGCCGCGCGCGGTAACCGTATAGACCTGGGTGGCGTTCTGGCCGCCGCTCTGCGAGTCGCCGTATTTCCAGGCCTTGGCGGCGTCCAGGGGGAAATAGTCGGGGCAGATGAAGAGCCCGCGCTCGGCCTTCTCCCGCTCCTTGAAATCCGGGTAATGGCGCAGCAGCCGCTCGTAGAGGGGGGCCGACTTGGCGCAGAGGCCGAGATCGGCGTAGAGGCGCGCAGCGCGGTAGAAGGCCTGGGCGGCGTTGGGGTCGTCGGGGCGGTTGACGGCGAACGACTCGTAGCTGGCCGCCGCCTGCAGAGGCCGCGACTGCTTCTCCAGCGTCTCGCCCTCTTTGAACTTATAGGCATGGCACCCCGTAAGGAGGAAAAGAGAAAGAAGGATGGATAATCTTTTCATATGAC